>NZ_CALGVK010000120.1:0-4134 GCF_937930195.1 uncultured Empedobacter sp. | reverse complement strand
ATTTTTTATTTTTCGTTATTAGAAGTTTACTGTAAGTGTGGATAAAAACAGATAGATAAAGCAGAATAAGAGAGTAAATATCTATTTGTCAAATGAATAAAAAAAAACTGATAATATTTAGGTTTTTGTATTGATTAGATGTAAAAAAATACTATTTTTGCAATAGAAGCTAGGATAATAGAAATTCTCAGGAGATGGAAAAAATGGTAAAATTTAATGAACTTGAAAACAAGGTTTTAAGTGTTTTAGGCCAACTTGGGAATTATAAAGATATATTGAAAGACGCAGAAAACTCGATTCAAGAATTGGAAAAATTACAAAATGAAATCAATTCTTTGAAAGAGGATAATGCCAGATTAAAAAATAAATTGAGAGATTCGCAAGCGAATAACTTAAATTTAAATGAAGAAGTAAAACGATTAAAAGTCGTTAATGCAATGAGCGGAAATCAGGAGTATAAACAAATGATGAAGCAAAGAATGAACAAGTTAATCAAAGAAGTCGATACGTGCATCGCTCAAATTAAAACTAATAATTAATAAAAAAGAATGTCAACTCAACGAATTGAGATAAAAATTGCTTCACGTCATTATCCCATGACGATTAATTCTGATGAAGAAGAAATGTTACTTTCTTGTGCAGAAGAAATAAATAGTATTTTGAAACAATTTGAACAAAAGTACGCTGTTTCTGACAAACAAGACGCACTTGCAATGGTGACAATTCAATTAGCTTTACGCGAAGCAAAACTGAAAAAGCAAGTGAAAGATAATGAAGAAATGACAACAGAGCGCATTTCGAAGTTATTAGAATTGATTGATCAGTCAATCGTAAAATAAAAAGAGAAGTTCTGACAGTTATAAAACTGTCCAATAAACAATATTCCTACATTAGTTCTAGCTATTTTGGTTAACTCAACACTAGTTTTGTTACCGAGTGAACACCGTTCGGAAAGCGGGCCGCAACCTTTATAGGTTCATTTATTTGACAGCGGATACTTGACTAACGGACTAACTCAAATCCTGTTTACAGGAGTTAACTCAAAACATACTTTACTAATGTAGGTTTTTTTATATATAAACATTACATAAACTATGGAACCAATGACAATAATTATTGCAATTGTTACATTAATCATAGGTGCGGCGGTAGGATATTTCTTATCAAAAAAATCAGTTGATAAGCAAAATCAAGAACTGATTGATGAAGCTACTCGCAAAGCACAAAATTTGATTAGTGATGCTGAAAAAGATGGAGAAGCGATTAAAAAAGAGAAAATTTTTCAAGCAAAAGAAAAATTTTTAGAATTAAAATCTAAACACGAAGAAGTTGTTAATCAACGCGAAAGAAAAGTAGCTGATGCTGAGCTTAAAGTAAAAGAACGTGAAGAGAGAATCAAAACGGACTTAGCAGATATTCAGAAACAAAAAGATCAGATTAAATCTGAGAAAGGAAATATACAATCACGCACTGAAAAGCTTAACATTAAGCAAAAGGAAGTGGATACTATGCACAAAAAACAAGTAGAAATCCTTGAAAAAATATCAAATTATTCTGCTGATGAAGCTCGTGCTGAATTGATTGAAGTTTTGAAAGATGAAGCGAGAACAAAAGCTCAAGCGCATATTCAAGAAATTATGGAAGATGCTGAGTTAGATGCTAAAAATCAGGCACGTAAGATTGTTATTTCTTCTATTCAACGTATCGGAACGGAACAAGCAATAGAAAATGCAGTATCTGTATTTAATATAGAATCTGACGAAATCAAAGGACGTATTATTGGTCGTGAAGGTCGTAACATTCGTGCAATAGAAGCTGCAACAGGAGTTGAGGTAATTGTAGACGATACACCAGAAGCGATTATCCTTTCTTGTTTTGATCCTGTTCGACGTGAAATAGCTCGTTTATCTTTGCACCGTTTAGTAACCGATGGTCGTATTCATCCAGCTCGTATCGAAGAAGTTGTTGCAAAAACAACTAAACAAATTGAGGATGAAATCATCGAAGTTGGTAAGAAAACGATCCTTGATTTAGGAATTCATGGTTTACATAAAGATTTGGTTCGTATCGTTGGGCGCATGAAATATCGTTCTTCTTACGGTCAAAACTTGTTACAACACTCTCGTGAGGTTGCAAATTTAGCAGGAACGTTAGCTGCAGAATTAGGGTTAAATCCTAAATTAGCGAAACGTGCAGGTTTGTTACATGATATTGGTAAAGTACCGGAGCAAGAATCAGAATTGCCACACGCTATTTTGGGGATGCAATGGGCAGAGAAATATGGTGAACATCCAGATGTAATTAATGCGATTGGAGCACACCACGACGAAATTGAAATGACATCATTGCTTTCGCCAATTGTACAAGTTGCGGATAGTATCTCTGGAGCTCGTCCAGGTGCGCGTCGTCAAGTTGTAGAGTCGTACATGCAACGTTTAAAAGATTTAGAAGCGACAGCACTTAATTTTGACGGAGTTGAAAAAGCATATGCTATACAAGCCGGGCGTGAATTGCGTGTAATTGTAGAAAGTGATAAAGTTGATGATACAAAAGCAGCTGAATTATCTTTCTTAATTTCAGATAAAATTCAAAACGAAATGACTTATCCAGGTCAAGTTCGTGTAACTGTAATTCGTGAAACTCGTGCAGTGAATATTGCCAGATAAAATTTAGAATTTATTTATATTCTTTTAGGCAAGTCTACATCAAGGCTTGCCTATTTTTTTGCTGAATTATAGAAAAATAATTAGCAATTTAGTTGTAGTTTCGATAAAAATTATTAAATTATAACGAATAAAAATATAAAATCAACTAATTGCAAATCAACTAATTAACAACTTGTTGATAACCTTTTTAATTTTTAAGATTCCAAAATTTTTAATTGTAAAATCTTATCTTAATTTTGAAAGAATCGATGAATGATTGAAACGAAAATGTAACCCCATTGAGGTTCAAATTTCTAAAAAAAATAAAACAACCAACTTTATTTTTTTTCATGAAAAAAAATCGTTTTTATTAAAGTTTATTAATCTAAAAAGTCTAAAAAAACTATGTCTATTTTTGATAAAAGGATAAACTATAAACCGTTTGAATATCCTGAAATTTTAACCTTTACAGAAGCAATCCAAAAAGCATATTGGGTACATGGAGAAGTAGATTTTACTTCGGATATACAAGATTATCACGCCAACTTAGATGATGTGAAACGTGAAATTCACAAACGTTCTATTTTATCTATTGCACAAGTTGAGGTAACTGTAAAAGGATTTTGGGGAGATTTATACCATTATTTTCCAAAACCAGAATTAAATGGATTAGGGGCTACTTTTGCAGAATGTGAATTTAGACATAGTGAAGCGTATTCTCGTATTTTGGAAGTAAATGGATATTTGGATGAGTTTAATATTGCGTTACAAAATCCTATTTTTAAAAGCTATAATACGTTCGTTGGCGAAATTATGCGAGACGAAAGTAAATCAATCGTAGAGAAATTATTATTCTTTGCATTGGTTATCGAAGATAGTTCACTATTCTCGAAATTTGCAAATATCTTAGCGTTTACACGTTTTGATGGTTTAATGAAAAATACAGCAAATATTATTGCTTGGACATCTACAGATGAACAAATTCATGCAAATGCTGGTATTTATTTGATTAATAAAATTCGTGAAGAAGGTTTATTGCCAGAAGAATTAGATCAAAACTGGGTAGAAACTGCAGTTCGTGGTTATATTGATCAAGAAGAAATGATGTTAGATTGGATTTTCGAAAAAGGAGAATTCGGTTATTACTCAAAAACAGATTTATTAAATTACATGAAATATCGTATAGACGAAGCTGTTGCGAAAATTGGTTACAAAAAAATATATCATATTTCACAAGAACAATACAAACCAATGGCTTGGTTCGAAGAAGAAGTTTTTGCAAGTAGTTTAGACGATTTCTTTGCAAAACGACCTGTAGATTATACAAAACACGATAAGAGTATTTCGGCAGCCGATTTATTTTAACGACCGAAATGATTCATTAAAACACAGCTATAAATAAAATTATTTATATAATATTACATCACAATAAATTCTAAAACTATGGATAATCCAGATCGGAAGAGCACACGTCTGAACTCCAGTCACA
>NZ_CALGVK010000119.1:0-6263 GCF_937930195.1 uncultured Empedobacter sp. | reverse complement strand
GAAGAATCTGATGGAGATATTCCATTCGAAATTAATTGTTCATTCGAAGAATTCGATTTTAAAGAAGATGATTACGAATAAGTACCATACCAAAACCTCTCAAATTTGAGAGGTTTTTTTAATCACTATAAATTATGAAAAAGTTTACATTAACGCACCGATTATTACATTGGACAATAGGAATTGGCATGCTGATATTATTTATCACTGGCTTTCTACGTATGGAGTGGATGAGTAAAAAGAAGCTCTCTTCCCTTATTGTGCAAGAAACATCTAAAGATGGGGTAAGTCTTTCGGAAGCTACCTTAAAAACGATTGGTAAAAATTCTTTAGAACCAATGTGGGAATGGCATGAGCTGTTTGCCTACATCATTTTAGGACTGTTTGTTCTACGAATTGTATATATGGTTGTAAAAGGAATTCGTTTTCCAAATCCATTTAAACATTCAGCTCCTAAAGAAAAATTTCAAGGATTGATCTATCTAATTTTTTATGGATTAGTGTTGATGAATCTCGTTACAGGTTTTTACTTAATGTGGGGAGACGGAACGTACAAAGAACAAATGGAAGAATTACACAAAACTGGAATCTATTGGTTTCCTATTTTCTTCCTGATACATCTTGCAGGAATTGTTTATGACGAAATCAGTAAAAAATCTGGTATTGTATCGAAAATGATTAATGGAAATGATTGATAATAAAAAAGGCGCTTCGTAGAAGCGCCTTTTATCTATATATTATATTATCTTCCTTTCATAAAAATCCAAGCTAATAATCCCCAACCGATAATCATAAAAAGACCTCCAAGTGGTGTAATTGGCCCTAAGAATTTAAGATTTGCATTCCAATAATCTGCAAACGATAACAAGTAGATACTTCCTGAAAAAACAAATGTTCCGGCAATTAAACACCAAGCTGCAGAGCGTTCTAAACCACTGTTAAACTGGAAATACATTCCGACAGCTAACAATACAATTGCATGATAAATTTGGTAACGTACACCAACTTCAAAACTTGCTAATTTTTCAGCAGGTAAAAACTTTTTGAATGCATGAGCACCAAAAGCACCTAATATAACTGCAGTCATTCCATATAATGATGCAATTGTCAACACAAGATTTTTCATAATTATCTCTTTTATATTTATTCAGATTTCTTTTTTCCAGCCACAAAATCTTTCAGATAATAAGGCTCAAAATATGCAACATCTTCAAATGATTTTTGAGTAAATTTTTCTTCCGAAACACGAATCATATCCTTTGCAGATGGAAAAGCTTGCACAAAAGTAGCGTTTAAATGCGACAATATTTCTTGACATTTTTCTGCTCCATCACCAACAAAAATAATTTTCTTTCCTTTCAACTCTTCAAAAGAAGTATCGTCAATTACTTTTGCTTCGGTTTCTGTCAATTGATTTCCTTGTCTATCAAACAAAGCTGTATAAACCTCCATTCGTCTTGCATCAATCATTGGAATAATATAATCCACCTCTTGGTTAAGTTGTGATTCAGCTAAAATTTGCAATGAATTAATTGCCATCAACGGAATATCAGAACCATATGCAAATCCTTTGGCAGACGAAACACCAATTCGTAATCCGGTATAAGAGCCTGGACCTTTTGACACACAAACAGCGTCGATATCTTTCCAATTTATTTCCGCACCTTGTACACACCAATCTACAAACTGATTCAGTTTTTCGCCATGTGCATAATTTTCTTCATTTTCTTCAACCAGACAAAGTTGAACGCCATCTTTAGCAATCGAAACTGAACAATTTTTTGTTGAAGTTTCTAAATTTAAGATTGTTGCCATGCTGCAAAGATACATCACGAAAATTAGATGATTTGTGTTTGATAAGATGATTTTCTATTGGAAATAAAGAAAAATTGAACTCTAATCCAACGTAATTGGAATTCCTGCATAGAAATCCAGTACTTTTTGTTTGAAAACGTAATTGTATTTTGCTTGTAACATTTGTGATTCTGCAATCATCAAATCATTACGTGATCGGTTAAAATCATATTGATTAATCACTCCTGCATTATACGATTTTTGTGCAAAATCGTACGAAATTTTCGCATATTTCACCGCTTCTTTCGATGAATCGTATGATGCATAAGAACTATTGACTTCGAAATAGGCAGATTGCACATTTTTCAAAATATCTTGTTTGGATTGCAGAAGATTAATTTTCATCAAATCTTCGTTAATTAATGCTTTCTGAATATTAATTTTGTACGAATATTGATTCCAAATCGGAATCGAAACTCCTACGCCAAATACTGCTGTTACATTATGCCCCAATTGATCTAACAACGCATCTTGACGCAATCGCTTGTTGAAATATTGCAAATAATTTGTACCAAAATTGAAAGTTCCTGTTATTTTTGGGAACAATGATGTTCGTGCAATTTCTGTTTCTTTCGTAGCAACATCAATCTGTAATTCGGCATACTTAACAGCAGGTTGATTTTGATAAGCCGTTTCTACGACATCTTCTAAATGATACAATTGTGAATTGATATTATCTGGAATTTTAACATCCGTTACACTAAAATCACGGTAATCGTTAAGTTGTAACAACATTGCTAAATTGAATAAAGCACGTTCTATTTCGATTTGTGCATTGACTACTTCGCGCGTATTTGTCGCAACTTCAGATTCGGATTGTGCTACAACTGATTGTGCAACGCTTCCTGCTTTTAATTTCTTTTTATTCTGATCTAATAATTGTTTGGAAATATTTAAGTTTCCGACTGCAACCTGTTTCAATTCTTTGTTTAATAAAACAGCCAAATAATAATTTGCTATTTGAAGCGAAATATCATTTACCGTTATTGCCGTTTGAACTTTTGACGCTTCTAATTCCAAAGCTGCTTTATCTTTGTTCAATTGAACAACTCCTCCGCTGTAAATATTGATGCTTGATTGCACTCCCAACGAATGTGCAAATTGATAATATCCTTTTTCGATAACAGGATTATAGGTTCCAATTGTAAAATTATTATCCACATATCCCGAAACCGTAGGCAACCACGCATTATAGGTTTGTTCTAAATTTTTGTTGAATAATTCTTGGTTGATGGTATTTTGCTGAACAGTCAAATTATTTTTTGAAGCATATTCAATACACTTTTCTATGGTCCATTCTTCTTGAGCAAATGAATGAATTGAAGCTAAAAATGTTAAAGCAAAAAATAATTTTTTCATAAACTATTCTGATCAGAGATTTAAAGATATAAAATAAGTCGAATTTCTAATCAAAATGTTACGAAATCCGACTTAAAGTTTTTTTTAGGGTTAAATTATTTTAACCTTTAATTTTAGAAGCAATTGCAAATTCTTCTGCAAAAGCAGCAATTCTTTCTGCCACCTCTTTTTCCTCTGTTGCTCTTTCGTACGAACTTGACATCGAAATTAGAATTTGATGAAAGAAACGTTTCATATCATCTTGCGTCATATCTTTTGTCCACAAATCGATACGTAAAGCTTCTTTCGATTTATCATCCCAAACAGAAAGTAACATTGCTTTTGTTTCTTCGTGACTAATACCACCATCTGGCGCATTCCAAGTCATTTTTTCTGGCACGTGATTTTCGTCCAATTCAATCTCTACAGTAATATTTGTTGTTCTCATAACTTCTACTTATTTAGTTTATTTCACAAAATGGTAAACTTTACCATCAATTGTTTTTGTTGTATAATTTGCTGAATTATTTCCTTCTAATGCTGGTTTGTATTTCGAATCCTTGAAGATTTTCTGCCCATCCATATCATCTAATAAAGCTTTCAGTTCAACTTTAGGGTTCTCTTTCATGTATTGACGAATAATTTGCAAACCAATCCAAGCCGCAATTCTACCAGGAGAATCTTGTTCTATTTCGTTGTTAAATTTTGAAAAAGGACTTAATGCCAAAAATCGTTTATCTAACGAAGCATCTGAACTAAATACATAATTTTGTTCGACAAAAAAGTTCCAAATTTGTCCTTCATTGTCAATACACCATTGTATTTGTTCTGGCGTATAACCAACTTTATATTCGTCTGCCGTATCTACTAATAAAGCATCTTGCAAAATTAATTTCTTCCCTTCGTAAATCATTTTATCAATAAATAATTGATTTCTTGGGCTAAATGTTACCACATCATTTGCTATCGCATCAACTGCCTGAGATGGTAAACGATTAAGATCTAAATTAATTCGCAAATAACGTTCAACACCAATACTATCATACAGCTTATTTTTTGAGCCTAAATAGGCATCCATTGCGATAAACATTAAGCCAGATTGCTGACTAAACATCACAGGATAATCGATATTTTGCAAACCTGATGAATAGGTATAAATAGTTGGAATTTTATATTCAGGAAAATAAAATTGGTAACGTTGAAACATTGGAGTCAACATTTGATTTAATTCTTTAAAATCTCCAAAAACTTTTCTTGATTGTCCATAAATACTCAATTCTTCTTTATTACGACGTTGGTTTTCCCAAATACTATCCGTTGTTTTAGCATCAAAAAAGAAAGGATAATCTTTTCGTAAAGTCGTTAATGGGATAGAGTCATTAAAAAAATCTTGGCTGATATCATGAATGTTTAATTGAACATTTTGTTCTTCAACATCTACTTCCCACGATTTCTCTTTTTTGCACGATGTAAATAAAATTAAACTCGCAAAAGCTAAGCCATATACAAATTTCATTGCTTGGTTATTTAGCTAACAAAAATAGTAAAATAATCGGTAGTATTTTCAACCCTAATTTTTTTCATAATCTGCTATCTTTGAAATAAATTATTACACTATGCAAACTGAAAAAGTTGTAGAATATATTGTTACTTGGTTGAAAGATTATTTGGAGACAGCACACCAAAAAGGCTTTGTGATTGGAATTTCGGGCGGAATAGATTCGGCTGTAACCTCAACACTTTGTGCGATGACAGGTTATCCTTTACTTAATTTGGAAATGCCTATTCACCAAGAAAAAAATCAAGCAGATAGAGCTAAACGTCATATCGAATGGCTGAACGAACAATTTTCTTCACCAATTGATTCAATAGAAGTTGATTTAACAACCACTTTTGATGCAATGGTCTCGGCTTTACCAAAAACGGAAACAACAGATAAAGTGAATTTAGCTTTAGCTAATACGCGTGCTCGTTTGCGTATGACAACACTTTATTATTTTGCTGGTTTACACAATTATTTGGTTGCAGGAACTGGAAATAAAGTCGAAGATTTTGGCGTTGGTTTTTATACAAAATATGGTGATGGCGGTGTAGATCTTAGTCCAATTGCTGATTTGATGAAATCGGAAGTGTATGAAATTGCACGCTTTTTAGGAATCAATACGGATATTCAGAAAGCTAAACCAACCGATGGTTTGTTTGGTGATGATCGTTCGGATGAAGATCAATTGGGAGCAAATTATGATGAATTGGAATGGGCGATGAAAGCGAAAGAAGCTGGACAAACTGCAGATGATTTTGAAGGTCGAGAAAAAGAAGTTTTCGAGATTTATTCGAGATTAAATCGAATCAATCAACATAAAATGGTTCCAATTCCGATTTGTGATATTCCTGAGGAGTTGATGAAGTAAAACGAAACCCGAATTTCGTAGTTCGAATTTCGGGTTGTTTTTATATATTTGTAATAATCATAACAGATTATAAACTAATTTTTTAAAGTATGAAAATGCAAGAAATCTATATTGTAGAGCCATCTACATCTGAAGAAGCGAAAGCTTTAAGAGCTTTTGCTAAAGCTTTAAAAATAAAAATTACAAAACAGAATAATTTAGATTCTATTGATAACTTTGAACTATCAAAAGAACAAAAGAAAATATTAGATAGTCAAAAAGATTTACCATTATCTGAATACAAGGATAATATAGAGTTTTTAGCCGAACTAAAAAGCGAATATGGACTATAAAGTTAATGTTTCTCTCATTGCAATAACAAACATTAGAGAAGCTGTAGCTTATTATAAAGAAAGTGCAACTATAAAAGTTGCGAAAAGCTTTGTGAAAGAATACGAATCAAATGTAAAAAATATTGTCCCAAATCCTTTTTATCAAGTTCATTATAGAGATCATAGAGTAAAACCAATGAGAAAATTTCCTTACATCATTTTTTATACACTTGATGAGTATAATAAAATTATCTATATAAAAGCGGTTTTCAACACACCTAACAACCCGATAAACTATCCGAAATTATAAAACAAAAAACTCAGTATTGCTACTGAGTTTTTTTATGTT
>NZ_CALGVK010000118.1:0-5839 GCF_937930195.1 uncultured Empedobacter sp. | reverse complement strand
TGTTATTTTTTAGAAAGAGATCCGAAAACCTGCTGTAAGATAGAGGTTGTTTGCAAAGCTGAATTATTTCTAATTCCATTTTCTTTTTCTGCAACCATATTAAATACACCATTTAATGTTTGTTGTGTAACATACGCATTCAGGTTTGGTTCTATCTTGTCTCCTGTTAAGGTATTGTATTTTGTGATCAAATTGTTCCAAACTTTATCCGCACCAACTTTACCCAAAGAAGCTTCGACTTTTGGTTGAAAAGCTTTCGTAAGATCTGTATTCGTTTTTAGTTTTAAATAATTTGTAGCCGAATTATTTCCTCCCAATAAAATGTCTTTTGCATCGGTTATTGTCATCGAAGTTAAGGCATTTACAAAGATAGGAGCCGCTTCCGAAACAGCATCTTCAGCAGCTGCATTCAATAATTTAATTCCTTTATCCGCTAAACTTCCCATTCCTAAAGAACGCATAGTTTTCTCGACAGTTTGCAATTCTTCTGGCATCAAGATTTTAGCAACAGAATTGTTGTAGAAACCATTTTTTTGGCTCAAAGATTTAATACCATCATTCAATCCAATTGATAGAGCTTCTTTCAAACCGGATGCGATTGTTGAATTAGGTAAGTTATTAACGTTTTTCAAAGCTTCAGCAGAAATTGTGTTTGATTCTGTGGAGCTATTTACAATTTTTACCGAATCAACTTTTACAGCAGAATTTGGCTGTGTATTTGTTTTTTCAACTTCTTTTTTTAAAGTACCAAAAATTGATTTTAAATCTTGCGCATTTGCATTCACAGCAAAGGAAGTAATCAATGATAAGCTTAAAATGATTTTTTTCATGAGGATTTTTCTATGTTGTTTCTGTCGTTATTCAATTTTCTGACCAAACTTTAAAATTCACTTACAAAATGTAATTTTACTGAAGGAAATTTTTCTTGTGTCATTTGAATAGTAAATGCAGAATCAGCTAAAAATACCAATTGATTAAATTTATCTCTTGCTAAATAACGTTGTTTAACACGTTTAAATTCTAAGAATTCTTCTGATTTATCATTTTCTACTTCTACCCAACAGGCTTTGTGTACAGAAAAAGGTTCGTAAGTCGCCTTAGCACCATATTCGTGTTCTAAACGATATTGAATTACCTCGTATTGTAACGCACCTACAGTTCCGATAACTTTACGATTATTCATTTCTAAAGTAAACAACTGCGCAACACCTTCGTCCATTAATTGATCAATTCCTTTTTCCAATTGTTTTGCTTTCATTGGATCGTCGTTGTTGATGTAACGGAAATGCTCAGGTGAGAATGAAGGAATTCCTTTGAAACTGAATTTTTCTCCTTCTGTCAGCGTGTCTCCAATTCTGAAATTTCCGGTATCGTGTAAACCGACAATATCTCCAGCAAAAGACTCATCAACGATTTCTTTTTTGTCTGCAAAGAAAGCATTTGGTGCAGCGAATTTCATGTTTTTACCTTGACGAACGTGGAAATAGTTTTTGTTACGTTCAAATTTTCCAGAAACAATTTTGATAAACGCTAAACGGTCGCGGTGTTTTGGATCCATATTAGCATGAATTTTAAACACGAAACCAGAGAATTTATTTTCGTAAGGTTCTACGATTCTTAAATCTGTTTCTTTTGATTGTGGAGTAGGAGCGATGTCAACGAAAGCGTCTAACAATTCGCGCACTCCAAAATTATTTAAAGCAGAACCGAAAAATACAGGTTGTAAATTTCCGTCCATATATTCTTGCATATCAAATTCTGGATAAACACCATCAATCAAATCAATTTCGTTACGTAGATTTTCAGCATAATCTGTTCCGATTAATGTTTCTAATTCTGGACTTGATAAGTCTTCGACTTTAGTTGTTTCAGAAACTTTTTGTTTGTTGTCTCCAGAAAAAATATTAATATTTTTCTCCCAAATATTATAAATTCCTTTGAATGTAGATCCGATACCGATTGGCCATGAAAGTGGAGTTACATGCAAATCTAATTTTTGTTCAACTTCGTCCATCAAATCAAACGCATCTTTTCCTTCTCGGTCCATTTTATTAATAAAAACCAATAACGGAATTTTGCGCATGCGACAAACTTCTACTAATTTGATTGTTTGTTCCTCAACCCCTTTCGCAACGTCGATAACAACAATCGCAGAATCTACAGCAGTCAAGGTACGGAAAGTGTCTTCAGCGAAATCCTTGTGACCAGGCGTATCTAAGATATTAATTTTTTTTCCTTTGTATTCGAAAGCCAAAACAGAAGTTGCAACAGAAATTCCACGTTGACGCTCAATTTCCATGAAATCGGATGTTGCGCCTTTCTTAATCTTATTACTTTTTACAGCTCCAGCCTCTTGAATCGCACCACCAAATAATAACAATTTTTCTGTTAAAGTAGTTTTACCAGCATCGGGATGGGCAATAATACCAAAGGTTTTTCTTTTATTTATTTCTTGTTCTAAAGACATCTTAATCAAATTTTCAGGTTGCAAAGATAGTTTATCTCCGTAAAATTAGAAACATTATGATGAATAGAATATTCTCAACTAAATTGCGTTATTTTAAAATATAGATGATATAGGGCTATGAAAAAGATATTTTACTTTTTACTGTTGATGATAAGTGGGGTTGTTTGGGGGCAAAGACCTACAATTTATCCATTAGAAGGAGGTTTTACTTTTAAGAATCAAACATTAGATATTTATACAAGTAATAATAACTTTTCTCCAATTGCTGTAGATGGATGTGCATTCAATACGACCTACGTATATAAGTATTTCTCATTTAAAGCTAATTTTGATATGGTTTTTGCATTTGATTTGATTGCAAATAAACCAGATTTTAAATTTTTAGTATGGAAATTACCAAAAGGGAACATTGCAAATGATGTCTTTGTAGGAAATAGTGCTACTATAAAAGCTAATAGAGCTGTAGAAGGAAATGTTAATAATAAAGGAATGAAAGAAGGTGTTGCAAAAATTTGTGAATATGATAATACTTCTTCCGCAACAGGTTATGCAAAAGCTTTTGAAGGTTCTGATCTTTTAAAGAAAGATGAAACTATTGTAATAGCAGTTTATGGAATAAATAATACGGATACTTTTGATATAAAAGTGAATGTAGCAGAAGAAAGAACGATTACAACTTTTAATAATTTATGTTTTGGTCAATCTTACACAGCAAGTCAAATTTATGATGGGATAAAAGATCATGTAGAAACTAATCCAAATCCAGTAACAAACCCATATATCAAAGTATATACCGATAATACGTTTAGTTCAGAGGTTGGTTCATCAGCAACTTTTACTACTGATACCACTCTTTACGCACAAGTAAAAGATGTAAGTGGAGATACAAAGTATATTTATACAATACCTCTAAAATTTATTCCTGAACATCAATTTAATTTTAAACCTACTTTCGAGACTGAATATGCGTGTACACCAACTTATACAATTCCGGATAAAGATGAGTTGTTAAATAAACTTTTCCCTACTGTAGATTCTAATTATTCGATTTCTTCAATTGTTATTGATGGGACAAGTTATACATCAGGTCAAAATGTAAATTTGGCAGTTGGTCAAACCACTTCAATGAAAATCAAAGTTCATTACGGAGGCGGTTGCCCAATTGATTCTCATGAAGTTTCAATTCCTTTAGTTCAAGGAAAACCAACTTTGAGTGGAGATGTTGATGATGCAACTTGTGATTCTTCTTATAAAATAAATTTTGATCGAATTTATTCTAAGTTAGGAAAAGATAAAAATGCTTTTGATTTAATTGTAACCTTAGGCGGTTTACCGATTTCTGATGGACAAACAACTGCAATTACTACAATTTTAACGTATAAAGTTAAAATAAAATCAAGAACAGGCGGAGGATGCGAAAGTGATGAGGTTGATTTTGTAGTTACTAAAACTTCGCCTGCAAATATTCTTCCAGCAGAAATAAAAGATATTTGTTTCGCAGATTTTACTCAAAGCAATATTGATAATGCAATTTCTATAATTCAAAATGGGAATTCGTATAATTTAAAATTTTATCAAGAAGATGGTTTAACTGAAATTACAGATTTATTAGCATTTATCAAAACAACTAAAAATGGTAAAATCATTGTAAAAGCCTTAGCTGTTGATAATGGAAATACAATATGTGATACAGGTGTTGAGTTAACATTTGAGCTGGATGAATCTAATTTTGATTTAGATAATGATATTCCAACGCTTAATTCGTCTTGTTCTGAAGTTGGTGCTGGAAACATTTTTAAAACTTTAGAAATCGAAGATTATTTAAAAAAATATTTTGGTAGAACAGATATTACTTTTTCAGGAATTTCAGAAAAACCTCTTTCGGATGATGAATCTGAAATAATTACTTTTCAAGTAAAAATAAATGGAGAAGATTGTTGGACAGATGAGATGCAATTAACGTTGCAAGTGATTACAAAACCAAATGTTGTATCTGCAACACTTTCAGATAAATTCTGCGAAGGAGAATCACTAACAATTGATGATAATTTATTGAGAGATAATTTCGGGGCAAATGTATTTGATTATAAAATTTATATTGAAGGAGTAGAATATATAAGAGGAAATCCTGTTCAAAGAGAATTAGATTTTGGTGGAAATACTTCTTTAAATATTTCCGTAGAATTTAAAAATAGATTGAGTGATACATGTTCAACAACAGTAGATTTAACTGTCAATAAAAAACCTGATTTAATTGTTGATATTCTAACTTTAGAAAATTACACACAAGCTAATCCAATTATTTACTGTGAAGGTGAAGATGAAAATGCAAAGAGTCAAATTGAAGCTATTTTAAAACACATCAATAGTCAAGCGTCAGGTTTAGTTGCAGCTTTAACTGTTGACGAAATTTTTGCTCAAATTGATTCAAACGAAGGTTTTGTAAATGTAGTTTTTGAGGATCCAAATTATTGTGGAACTGCAACAATCAAATTTTATTTCAAAAGAAATCCTTTGCCAACAATTACAGTTCCAGAAGAAGTAGATCCGTTATGTTTTAATGAATTGTATTCATTAGATTTTACAACGCAAACAGACTATGATAAATACACTTATATTGTAGAAAAAGTAGGAGGAACCAGAATTAATGGAGTCGTTAAGTTTGAATTAGATGCAGGAATTTATAACATAACAATAGAGGATAAGATAACAGGTTGTTCGGTTGTAAAAACTTTGGACGTTAAGAATGCTGAAACTCCAACCATCGAAAAAATTACCATTAACGAAACAAGTATTATTGTCACAGTAAAAGGAAATGGTAAATTAGAATATGCGTTGTTTGGTTCTGACGGCAATATTATTGTCGATTGGCAAACGAAGAACGAATTGATTATTCCTGATAAAATAGCAGATAACAATTTTACCGTTAAAGTAAGATTGAATGGTTGTGGAGTTTCGGAAAGAAAAAATGTTATTTATCTTGCTTTACCAAATGTAGTAACGCCAAATCAAGATGGAAGAAATGATGTTTGGAAACCAATGACCAAGAATGGTAAAATTAATGATGTTTCTAATTCTTATAAATTGATTATTTTTGATAGATATGGTAAACAAATTTTATTAAAAGAAGGAATTGGTATAATAGAATGGGATGGAACACATAACGGAAAACCAGTTGCAGACGGAACTTATTGGTATATGTTAGAGTTTTCAAAACAATCTGATGATTTGAAAGTCCTATATTCAGGGAGCATATTAGTCAAACGAAAAATTAAATAATTGATTATCTAATGAAAAAATTATCTTTAATATTAATAACTATTTTTTCTTTATCAAAAATAGAAGCACAGCAAGGATTACCTTTTTATAATC
>NZ_CALGVK010000117.1:0-15751 GCF_937930195.1 uncultured Empedobacter sp. | reverse complement strand
ACATCATAAACCTGTGCGTTCGAATTTAAAAGCATTAATAAAGTAAATGCTGATAAGTAAATTTTCTTCATAATTATTAAAGTGTTAATTCAATACTTTAAAATTAAACTATTTTATCAACAGATGGATAGAAGGAAAATCAAATAGATTTATTTTCCTAAAAATTAAAGAATAATTTAGTGATTATCAATTAATTATTTAAAAAATTTACTCTGTTTAAAAAGAAGAAATTCTTGAAATTCATTTATTAAAAAAAAGAATACAATAATATTAATTAGAAAATATCATAAACCAAAAAAGCCATTCTTACGAATGGCTTTCAATTTATGGATTGTTAGAATGTTCTTGTATTACAATTCTAAAGCTCTTTTAGCATCACCTCCCATTAATACATTTAATGGATCTTCTACCGCTTCTTTAACTGCAACTAAGAATCCTACAGATTCGCGTCCGTCAATAATACGGTGGTCATAAGACAAAGCAACATACATCATTGGAGCAATAACAATTTGTCCGTTTTTAACAACTGGACGCTCAACAATATTGTGCATTCCTAAGATACCAGATTGAGGTGGGTTGATGATTGGAGTAGACATCATTGATCCAAATACACCACCATTTGTGATTGTAAATGTACCTCCTGTCATTTCATCAACTGAAATTTTTCCGTCACGTACTTTGATTGCTAAATCTTTGATAGATTGCTCAACACCACGGAAAGTTAAGTTTTCTGCATTACGAACTACTGGTACCATCAAACCTTTTGGTCCTGATACTGCAACAGAAACGTCTGCAAAATCAAATTTAACTTGGTAGTCACCGTCGATCATAGAGTTTACATCTGGGTACATCTCTAATGCGCGAGTAACTGCTTTTGTAAAGAATGACATAAATCCTAAACCAACACCATGTTTCGCTTTGAATTCGTCTTTATATTGATTACGTAAAGCAAAAATTGCTGACATATCAACTTCGTTGAATGTTGTTAACATTGCAGTTTCATTTTTAACAGAAACTAAACGTTGTGCAATTTTACGACGTAATGATGATAATTTTTTCTCTGATTGAGCACGTGTTCCTTGAGTAGAAGTTCCCATTGCTGGAGTAAAACGAACTGCGTCATCTTGAGTGATACGACCGTCACGTCCTGATCCTTTTACTTGAGAAGCGTCAATACCTTTCTCATCTAAAACTTTTTTAGCAGCTGGAGATGGAGTTCCAGTAGCATATGTTGTAGCTGGAGCAGCAGGTGCTGGTGTTGCAACTGGAGCTGGAGCAGCTTTCACTTCTTCTTTTACTTCAGCTTTAGGAGCTTCAGCGCTTCCTCCTGCTGGTTTAGCAGCTGATGTATCAATAAGACAAACAACTTGTCCTACTTCTACAACATCACCTTCTTCAGCTTTCAAAGTGATAATTCCACTTTCTTCTGCTGGTAATTCTAATGTTGCTTTATCTGAATCAACCTCTGCAATTGCTTGGTCTTTTTCTACGTAATCACCGTCTTTTACTAACCACGTAGCGATTTCTACTTCTGTTATTGATTCCCCTGGTGATGGGACTTTCATTTCTAACATATCTATTAGCTTTATTTTTTAATTGAATACTTTATTAATTACCTCTTCGTAAATTGCAGCCCAACGTTTGCTTGAACCTGGTGCTGTTGCTGCACTTTCTGCTGGTGAAACTACGTCGAATGGATATTTTCTTAATTTACGTAAGATATACATCCAAGCTCCCATGTTTTCTGGCTCTTCTTGTGCCCAAACCAATCTAGCATCACCAAATTTAGAGATGATAGTATCTACTTTTTCTTCGTTTAATGGATATAATTGTTCTAAACGAATAATTGCAGTTTCTTTATCTCCTAATTCTTGGCGTTTTTTGTCTAAGTCATAGTAGATTTTACCTGAACAGAAAACTACTTTTTTCACTTTCTTAGCATCTACTGTTACATCTTCGATGATTTCTTGGAAACCTCCATTTGTGAAATCTGCTAATGATGATACAGCTGACGGATGACGTAATAAAGATTTTGGAGACATGACAACCAATGGTTTACGGTAATCAGTAACGACTTGTCTTCTTAATGCATGGAAGAAGTTCGCTGGAGTTGTGATGTTTGCAACAAACATATTGTTACCAGCACACATTTGTAAGAAACGCTCTAAACGTGCTGAAGAGTGCTCTGCTCCTTGTCCTTCATATCCATGAGGCAATAACATCACTAAACCGTTTTGTAATTTCCATTTATCTTCAGCTGCAGAAATGTATTGATCGATTACAATTTGTGCTCCATTCACGAAATCTCCAAACTGAGCTTCCCAAATTGTTAATGCTTTTGGATTAGCCATTGCATATCCATAATCAAAACCTAAAACTGCATACTCAGATAATAATGAATTATAGATTCTTAATTGACCTTGCTCATCATTAATATGGTTTAATAAAATAATTTCTTCTTCTGTGTCTTCAGTTTTTACAACCGCATGACGGTGAGAGAATGTTCCACGCTCTACATCTTCTCCAGAAACACGTACATTACGTCCGTCTGTTAAGATAGAACCGAAAGCTAAAGCTTCTCCTAATCCCCAGTCAATTTTATCTTCCTCAATCATTTTTCCACGTCCTTCAATTAAACGAGAAACTTTTTTGATTAATTTTTTACCTTCTGGAACTGTAGAAACAGCTTTTGCAATTTCTTTTAATTTTGCTTCGTCGTAAGCAGTATTTGCTTGTTCAAAAACTTTTGCATCATCAGCAATTTCAAATCCTTCCCACTCTTCTGGCATAAAAGGGAAGATATGGTTACGTTCGATTTCTTTAGAAGCTTCGAAGTTTTTTTCTAATAACGCTTTAAATTCAGCTTCTTTTTGTTTTACAATTTCTTCTCCAATTACACCCTCTTTTAATAATTGTTCCTTGTAAATTTCACGAGGATTTGGGTGTTTAGAGATTACATTATATAATTTAGGTTGAGTGAATTTTGGTTCATCACCTTCGTTATGTCCATATTTACGGTATCCTAATAAATCGATGAATACATCAGAACCGAATTGTGCACGATAATCTGCTGCAAAACGGAAAGCATGAACTACCGCCTCTACATCATCAGAATTTACATGCATTACAGGAGATAATGTTACTTTCGCAACATCTGTACAATAAGTAGATGTACGGGCATCTAAATAATTTGTTGTAAATCCGATTTGGTTATTTACAACAACGTGTACTGTACCACCTGTTTTATATCCGTCTAATCCTGCCATTTGAACAACTTCGTAAACGATTCCTTGTCCAGCTACAGCAGCATCACCATGAATTAAGATTGGAATAATTTTAGAATAATCATCTTTATAATCTTCCTCAGCTTTTGCACGTGT
Source organism: uncultured Empedobacter sp. (assembly GCF_937930195.1). Classification (NCBI taxonomy): domain Bacteria; kingdom Pseudomonadati; phylum Bacteroidota; class Flavobacteriia; order Flavobacteriales; family Weeksellaceae; genus Empedobacter; species uncultured Empedobacter sp. Next base: position 12,371 of record NZ_CALGVK010000117.1, on the reverse strand, counting down.
AATACCCTCAACAACTGCATCTACAGTCTCTAAGTGAGATGGATTTGGTGCTAAATTGATTTTGATTTCTTTTCCATTCAATGCTTTGATTTGATTAGATGATCCCATGTGATATTTAACATCACCAGCCATCAAATCTGTATCAAACGCTTTTCCTTCGAATTCTGAGAAGATTTGAGAATATGATTTTCCAAAAATGTTAGCCAAAACATTCAAACGTCCACGGTGAGCCATCCCTACGATAACCTCTTGTACACCGTGATCTGCAGAACGATTAATCAATGTATCCAAAGCAGGAATCAATGATTCATTTCCTTCTACTGAGAAACGCTTTTGTCCAACATATTTAGTGTGCATAAAGTTCTCAAAAGCAGTAGCTTCATTCAACTTTTCTAATACACGCTCTTTCTCCTCTTTCGATAATTTTGGTTGATTCAAGTTTTGGTTTAACCAATTCTGAATCCAATTAATTCTTTGAGGTTCTCTAACATACATATACTCGATTCCGATAGATTCGCAGTACATGTTTTCTAAGTGTCCAATGATTTCACGTAAAGTGATTGGCCCACCGATTCCCAAAATTTCACCAGCGTTGAATGTTAACCCTAAATCAGCATCAGTCAAACCGAAGTTTTTGATATCTAATGAAGGCTCAAAAGTTCTACGCGCTCTAACAGGGTTAGTTTTTGTAAACAAATGTCCACGTGTACGATAAGCATCAATTAAGTTGATCACTTTAAACTCCTTTTGTACATTGTCTGGAACTTGAGAAACAACGGCAGGATTCACCCTTGCTTGCGTTGTTTGATTACCTTTGTTAGGTGCTGGTGCAAATAATGGCTCTCCATCATATGTTGCATTTGCAAAGTCATACCCTTGGAAAAAAGCTTTCCAACTTGGTTCAATACTATCCGGATATTGGACGTATTGATCATATAAGTCGCCTATAAACTCTAAATGAGCGGCATTTAAAAACGAAAAACGATCCATAAATTTTACTCTCTATGAGATTTAGCTACAAAAATAAACTATTTAAGGCTTTAAAAAAAATTACTTTCATCATATTTATCTTATTGCGCCATAAAAATATATTATAATCAAATAATGATTACATTTGATATAAATTTAAGAAAGATTTTACATTTAGATGAGAAATTTTCTAACAAAAAAAATAAACAAACGTTGGATTGGCTTCTTTATAATAATTGTTATTTTTTCCATTACCATTTGGTCAAGTAACAAAATTGTAGAAGAATTAAAACTTGAAGAACATAATCGTGTAGAAAATTATGCCCGATCGTTAGAGTTAATTAGCTCATCAGAATTTTTAGATTCTAAAACGCAAGATTTTTTATTTAAACTAATCAAAGACAACAAATCTATTCCGGTTGCACTTGTAGATGAAAAAGGAATTATTGTAGATACTAAAAACATTGATGAATCAATTGTAAAAGATTCTGTAAAATTAGAGAGATATGTACAAAAAATGAAATCAATTAACCAAACTATTGAAATCGAATTAATTGGTTCTAAAAATTTTGTTTACTTTAAAAACTCCAAACTTTTAAGTCAATTACAATACTACCCGCTTATCATTATTTTATTGATTTTAATCTTTTTTGGTTTTTCGTATTGGTATTTCAAAACTATTCGCGAAACCGAAAAAAGTTATTTATGGGCTGGAATGGCAAAGGAAACTGCGCATCAAATTGGAACACCACTTTCTTCTCTGATGGGTTGGGTCGAACTTTTAAAATTAGAAGATATTGATCAGATATCCGTTGTGGAAATTGAAAAAGATGTTGATCGTCTAAAACATATTGCTGAACGTTTTTCTAAAATAGGTTCGACTTCTGAGTTGAAACCAATCGATTTAATCTCGACCTCTAAACAAACGGTTGATTATATTTCGCAACGTATATCAAAAGGTATTGAAATTAATTTCAGAACAGATGTGAAAGAGTTTAAGATCAACCTCAATGCTTCCTTATACAGTTGGGTAATCGAAAATTTGATGAAAAATGCAGCTGATGCCATGCTAAATAAAGGCGTATTGGATATTACCATTACGACAACCAATAAATTTGTGGAAATTACTATTGCTGATACTGGATCTGGCATTCCAACAAAATTACAAAGAAAGATATTCGAGCCTGGATTTACAACCAAAAAACGTGGATGGGGATTGGGTTTATCGTTAGCAAAACGAATTATAGAAGATTATCACAAAGGAAAAATATTTGTTGCCAAATCCTCTAAAGAAACTGGAACTGAATTTAAGATTTTGTTGAGGAAATAACTTCAAAGATTAAAGCTATAGAAGTTAGAAAACTTTTTCTCTAATTTCTATAGCTTTATACTAAAAATATCAAGCTTTCACTCCTATATAAATCTCAACTTCTGCATCAGCAGGGTTTTGTGCTTTTTCGGTGTATAATTCGTAATCATACATATACGTACGATTTAGATTTGCGTCATCATTCCAGATATCATTCCAAGTTTTCGCTACAGCTTCATGCAATTCTCCTTTTGCAACATATTTTTTAAACGTTTGAGGTTGAAATTCTCTTCCAACCATTCCTTCTGGAATTTCATCTAAAGAAGAAACTTCACAACCAATAATTGTTGTATATTTTCCTTTAAAATCACTTTCGTAATCTGTATAAATGGAATAAATATTAGCATTGATTTTATTAGGAATCTTTTCGATAATACTATCCGTAAAAAATTGCTGCCATAATTTTCCTAAATCTTCAATCGCTTGGTGATTATTATTTGAAGTCTGAACTGAAATTCCAATAATTTTCAATGTATTCATTTTGTTATCGTTTAAAATCCTAAAATCATTTTTGCAATCGAAAAATAAATTAACAGCCCAAAGATATCATTACTTGTTGTAATAAACGGACCTGTTGCAATTGCTGGATCTACGCCATATTTATGCAACGTAATAGGAATAAATGTCCCAATTAAACTTGCTAAAATCATAACAATTACTAAGGCCAATACTATTGTAGAAGAAATTTCATAACTCGTACTCATTAAAAAATGTGTTGCGACTAATAATACAAGCGCTAACAAAGTACTGTTTAACAAGGCCAATAACATTTCTTTTCCGAGTCTTTTCCAAATAGAACCAGAAATATTACTGTTAGCCAACCCTTGAACAATAATTGCGGAAGATTGCACGCCAACATTTCCTGCCATGGCAGCAACAAGTGGTGTAAAAAAGAATAGTTGAGGATACAAATCCATTGCATCACTAAAACTTTGAGATACATTTACTGCAATAAAACTACCTACCAAAGCCAATAAAAGCCAAGGTAAACGAGCTCGTGTTAACTTCAAAATACTATCGTCCGAATCTACATTTTGCGTAATCCCTGCTGCCAATTGATAATTTTCTTCAGCTTCTTCACGAATTACATCAATCACATCATCTACCGTAATCACTCCAACCAAACGCATCAATTCATCTACAACTGGAACTTCGTACAAATCATATTTCTCAATCACTTTGGCAACTTCCAAGTCAGTTGTATAGGTTTTTACATATTGTATTTTTTCGTTGTAAACATCGGCTACTTTAGAATTTGCAGAAGTTGTTAACAAACGTTTCAAACTTAATGTCCCAAGTAATTTATCATCTTCATCGACCACATAAATCGAAAAAACTTCTTCAAAATCCTCTGCTTGTTTACGCATTTGTTTAACAGCTGTAATCACCGACCAATCTTTATTCACTTTGATCAACTCTTTACCCATCAAACCTCCGGCAGTGTCTTCGTCATATCGTAATAAATCAACAATTTCACGGGCGTGTTCTTGGTCTTCTAACTGCGCAATTACCTCATCTTTCTTTTCGTCCGAAAGCTCGTTAATCACATCAACAGCATCATCGGTATCCATCTCGTTAATCACATCTTCTACAATCTCTTTTGCAGTAAGTGTTTTCAGAAATTTACGTCGATCATCCTCTTCTAACTCAAGAAGAATATCAGCAGAAATTTCGTTATCGAGCAAATCAATTACAAAAGACTGTTCCTTGGTCGAAAGTTCATCAAACAATTCGGCAATATCGGCGGGGTGCAAATCTTGCAACATCTCCTTTACCTCTTTTGCATTTTGTTGATTGATTCTTTCTGTTAAAAGTTCAATAAAATCTTTTGTAATTTTCACCTCCATAATCTATTTCATTCTTTTCGTTAATTCAATAAAATCTTCGACAGATAATTGTTCTGCGCGCATACTCATAAATTCGTGATCGTTTAAATCTTCAGGAATTCCTAAAGCTTTCAACGAATTACGAAGCGTTTTTCTTCTTTGTCCAAAACCAGCTTTCACTACTTGAAAAAATCGTTTTTGTTCAACTCCTTCTATTTCTGTTCTGTAACGCTTCATTATAATAACACCTGATTTCACTTTTGGTGGTGGTGTAAAAACGTGTTCTGGCACAGTAAACAAATAATCGCAATGATAGTACGCTTGCGCTAACACTGAAAGTATACCATAATCTTTTGTACCTTTTTTAGAGGCAATACGTTCGGCAACTTCTTTCTGAAACATTCCACAAACTTCGGGAACTGTGTGACGCTCTTCTAGCGCTTTAAAAATAATTTGCGAAGAGATATTATACGGAAAATTTCCTAAAATAGCAATTTGTTCATCAAATTTTGATGAGAAATCCATTTTCAAAAAATCCTCAGAATGAATTTTAAATCCTGGATAAAATGGTTGATAATATTCTTTTAAATACTCAACAGATTCATTATCAATTTCTACAACCTCTATATTTTTCTTTGCTTGTAAAATATATTTTGTCAACACTCCCATTCCTGGTCCAATCTCCAACACACGATCATATCCTTGCCAAGTCAATCCTTCAGCAATATCTCGTGCTATATTTTCGTCATTCAAAAAATGCTGACCTAAATGTTTTTTAGCTTTTACTTTCAAAAATTCTAAATTTTAAGTTTTCTTTAACCAACTTACCGTAGAATATATACGGAATATCTTTCTTGCGAAATAAGTTTTTTTTATCTTAGCCCCAAAATTAACCCAAATGTCAAAAACGAACGATAAATTTGAGAAAAAAAGACTGCGCTCTTCTAACATTACTGTTGTGATTAGTATTTCGCTTGTTTTATTTCTATTAGGTATTTTCGGCTTAATTGTCATTAATGCACAAAGTTACGCAGAACATCTAAAAAGAGAGTTAAAAATCGAGGCATATTTTAAAGATGTCGAAGATCCGAAATTAAAAGATAAGGAACTCGATTTACAAAAATCTTATATCGATTCGTTAAAAATTAAATACCCTTTTGTTGAAGCTACACAATATATTAGCAAAGAAGAGGCTGCAAAAATTGCCAAAAAAGATTTAGGTACAGATGGTAGTGATTTCTTCGAAGAAAGTATTTTCCCTGCTTCGGTTCAAATTACGTTGAACCCTGCAATGATAGAATCTGTCGAACAAATTGATTCGATCAACAAAGTTTTAGCAAAAAATCAAATCATAGATGAAGTAAAGAGTGATAAAGAAGCAATGGTAACGATTTATCATAGTATCAACAACATTACGTTTTGGATTATGATATTTGCTGTTATCTTCTTGATAATTGTAGTTGTATTAATCAACAATTCTATCCGCCTGAAAATTTATGCGAAACGTTTTAGCATTAAAACAATGCAATTAGTAGGTGCTCGTAGACGTTTTATTGTAAAACCGTTCTTAATAGAAGCAGCTATTTTAGGTTTCTTAGCAGCATTTATTGCCGTTATTGGTTTAGGTTTCTTGTGGTACATTTTAGCAACAAAAGTAGGTTTGGTTATTTGGAACCCTAACTTTACACCATTAATCATTATTCTTATTGGAATTGGTGTTGTAATTGCGGTATTTAGTACATTGTTTGCTGCATGGCGTTATTTAAGATTAAAAACTGATCAACTTTATTAATGAAATCAAATTCTATCGATACAACAAAAAAATCAGCAGTTACAAATACTGCTGGTTTTACTTTTTTATTCGGAAAAAGAAATTACATTTTCATGGCAATTGGTGTTGCACTAATTGGTCTTGGCTTTTTATTAATGACAGGACACGATGCCAACACAAAACCTGATGGAACTTGGGATGCTAATTATTGGAACGACGAAATCTATTCTTTCCGAAGAATTAGATTAGCTCCATTTTTAGTTGTTGCAGGTTTTATCGTTGAAATTTATGCCATTTTAATCAATCCGAATAAAGAAAAATAATGAATACTTTACAAGCAATTATCATTGCTATTATAGAAGGTCTTACCGAATATTTACCAATTTCTTCTACAGCGCACATGGGATTTACCGCTGCGTTGATGGGAATGCCAGAAAGCGAATTCTTAAAAATGTTTCAAGTTTCAATACAATTTGGAGCGATTTTATCAATCGTTGTGTTGTATTGGAAAAAATTCTTTGACTTCAAAAATTTTAATTTCAACTTTTACATCAAATTAGCATTAGCTGTAGTTCCTGCGTTAATTTTAGGAAAATTATTTGATGATAAAATTGAAGCTGTTTTAGGAAATCAGATCGCAATTTCTGGTATGTTAGTTTTTGGAGGTGTCATCTTATTATTTGTAGATAAATGGTTCAAAAACCCTAAAATTGATGATGAAAAAGAAATTACCATAAAGAAAGCAATCATTATTGGTTTTTGGCAATGTTTAGCCATGATGCCAGGAACTTCTCGTTCTGCTGCTTCAATTATTGGTGGTATGACACAAGGTTTAACACGCAAAGCTGCTGCCGAATTCTCTTTCTTTTTAGCTGTTCCTACGATGTTGGCTGTTACCGTCTATTCGATCTTCGTAAAAACATGGGGCGAAAATACCGCTAACCCAATGAAAGGTTACGAAATGATTTTACAAGATCAACATCATATTACTTTATTTATCATTGGAAATGTGGTTGCATTTATCGTTGCCTTGATCGCTGTAAAAACATTTATTGCTGTTTTAACAAAATATGGTTTCAAGTTTTGGGGTTGGTACAGAATAATTATCGGAATTATTTTATTGATTTATTTCTGGAACACTACTCCATCTCAAGTTGAAAAAGACAATGCCGCTTCAGTAGAAACTACAATGATTCAGCACAACTAAAATGAACGTAGAAAAAATACAAGAAGGTCACGTTTTTTTGATTGACAAACCACTTGATTGGACTTCTTTTGATGTAGTCAATAAAATTCGTTGGAACATCAGAAAAGCTTATAATTTAAAGAAAATAAAAGTTGGTCATGCCGGAACTTTAGACCCTAAAGCCACTGGTCTTTTATTGGTTTGTACAGGTAAATGGACAAAACGCATTGACGAATTTCAGGCACAAGAAAAAACGTATACAGGAACAATCAAATTAGGCGTAACTACTCCAACTTATGATTTAGAATCAGAAGAAAACGAAATTTTTCCTACAGAACATATCACAGAAGTAATTATTCACGAAACAACGAAGCAGTTTATAGGAGAAATTGAACAATTTCCACCAATGCATTCGGCAATTAAAGTGGACGGAAAACGTTTGTACGAATTGGCACGTGATGGTCAAGAAATCGAACGAAAAGCACGTAAAGTTAATATTCTCGATTTCAAAATAACAAAAATAAATTTACCTTTTGTTGATTTTGAAGTGAATTGCAGCAAGGGAACGTATATACGTTCGTTGGCTTATGATTTTGGAAAAGCTTTAAATTCGGGAGGATATTTAACTGCGTTAAGACGAACGAAGATTGGTGAATTTGATGTAATCAATTCCGAAAATTTAGCTTTAGAAAGAAGTTATTTTGAAGAAAAAGATCAAACAGAAAAAGAATTATAAAAAGAAAAGCTTGAACAAATGTTCAAGCTTTTCTTTTTATAATGTAGTCAAAACTTTATTGATTTCTTCACTTACTTGTTTTGGTTTTTGCATCACCATAATATGCGTTCCGCCATCTATTTGTATAGCATCTTTGATGTATTCAATCGGAAAAACGATATCTTTTGTTCCATGAATGTGCGTTACATTTTTTTCGTGATAAGCAGCAGAGTGTTCCCAATTAACAATCTTATGAATCGACCATTTTAAATAATCCGCATTTTTAAACTCAAAAATATCATCTATATTATCTTTTTCACGATCTGTATAATACAACTTTCTCATCATCATATAAGAAAATGTTCGATCTGAAGTTAAAAAACTCATTGGAATTATTTTATGCGCATTGATCAATGCAGAAAATCGAAATAATTTAGGAATCTCTGTTCTATTCTTAACTGTAGAAATTAAAAATGTATGCGCGGGATCAATAAAACGATTCATTTCTTGTACAATTATTCCTCCAAAAGATAATCCCATCAAAAGAAATTCTTCTGTGGGATTTATTTTATCTAATAATCGTTCAGCATAATGAGCCAAAGTTTCGTCTTTCTCTGGGTCTAACCAAGGAATATAAACTTGCTCAAAATCTTGTTCCAAGCGCAGATTTCTAAATGCATTTGCATTTGCACCTAATCCACTTACTTGATAAATTTTCATATCTTATTATAATATATCTTTCTTTTTTGAGTAATCTGTAGGGCGTACACCAATCACTTTTTGAAAAGTATTACTAAACGTCGGTAAACTATTGTATCCTACCATAGTTGATATTTCGCTGATAGAATATGTATTGTCAATCAATAACTGTAAAGCACGTAACATTCTTAGAATAGTAAAGTACTGCACAAATGTCATATTCAAATCTTTTTGAAATAAACGTGACAATGATCGTTCTGAAAACCCAAACTCTGCTGTAATTTTTTTCATTGTGATCGAAGAATCCATATTATCATCTAAGAATTGTACAATTTTTTTCAGACGTTCATCATGTGGAAGTGGTAAAGCTAATCGTAAACTGCTTTTACTTACTTTAGGTAAAATTTCTTTAAATGCTTGTGCTATTACATATTCGCTTCTGTTTTCAGGCACTATGTCACCTTTCCATTGATTAGAGAACAATAAAAGTTCTAAAAGTAAACCATCAGTTGGATAAATTCCTACTTTCTTATAAAACGAATTATCGCTTTCATTTATAGGAAAATATAAATTTCTCATGATTACATCTGGTGTATTTGGGTGTATACTGTGTTCAACATGAGGCGGTATCCACATATAGTGTCTTGCAGGTAAATAAAAAGTATCTTTTCCTATTTTGACATACACTATACCTCCCTCACAATAAAGAAATTGCGCTTTATTATGTTTGTGCTCTACAACGTATGCCTCCGAAATTTCCTTGTGATAACAGAAAATAGAGGTCGGTAGTTTATCAATTTCGGTTAGGTAGTATCGTGTTTCGAATTTATTATCTAAGTGTATATTCATAGTTTTTTAATCTGTGAACTAATATAATAATTTATTTGATATAATGTATCAAGTACACAAATAAAAGTGTCTGAAATGAATAATTATTTGACTATTATTGATATTGACTTTTTATTAAATTATACAATATTTGTAATTCCCTCTACTGAGAAGGGTACAATTATTGAAAAGTATTAGAAAATAAGTTGCATTATGTTGGAAAGAATAAAATTAACTGACTTACAATCAAAGGTAATGACAGCAGAGGAGTCTGCCAAATTTTTTGAAGATGGAATGACTGTAGGTTCAAGTGGTTTTACAAGAGGAGGTGATACAAAAGTTGTATTAAAAGCTGTTGCGGAGCGTGCCAAATCTGAAAATTTAAAAATCACTTTAGTTACTGGTGCATCATTAGGCCATGGAACGGACGCTGCTTTGGTAGAAAGTGGAGCGTTAAAAAAACGTTTACCATTCCAAGTTGACACTGTAATGCGTAAAAATATTAATGCAGGAAATGTATTATTTATAGATCAACACTTAGGAGAATCAGCTGAACATATTTTAGATGGTCAATTTAAGATTGATTTAGGTGTTTTAGAAGTTGCCGAAATTTTAGAAGATGGTTCTTTAGTTCCTACAACTTCTATCGGTAATAATGCAGAAATTGCAGAAAATGCTGATAAATTAATCATCGAGATTAATACAGCTATCCCTACAAATATCAGAGGTATTCACGACATCTATAGTGTAGAAGAATATGGAAAACGTACCCCAATTAACATCACTTCTTGTGATTCTAAAATTGGACGTGAAACAATAAAAGTAGATCCTTCTAAAATTGTTGGAATTGTATTCCACGACATTCAAGATGCTCCTGGAGATATTCAACCAGCTGACGAAGCGACTGCGGCAATTGCACAAAATATTGTAAAATTCTTCGAAAATGAAGTAGAAGAAGGACGTCTTACAAAATCTTTGATGCCATTACAATGTGGTATTGGAAAAGTTGCAAATGCTGTATTAGGTGGATTAGAGCATTCCGACTTCGAAGATTTAGTTATGTATTCAGAAGTTTTACAAGATTCTACATTTGATTTAATCGATTCTGGAAAAATGAAGTTTGCTTCAGCATCTTCAATGACAGTTTCTCAAGAATGTTACGATCGTGTAATTGGAAATGTTGACAACTACAAAGGAAAAATCCTTTTACGTCCACAATCTATTTCTAACTCTTGCGAAGTGATTCGTCGTTTAGGAATTATCGGGATCAATACATCTTTAGAGTGTGATATTTACGGTAACGTAAACTCTACTCACGTTTCTGGTACTCACATGATGAACGGAATCGGTGGTTCTGGAGATTTTGCTCGTAATGCATTTATCTCAATCTTTGTTACTGCTTCTACTGCAAAAGGTGGAAATATTTCTTCTATTGTTCCGATGGTTTCACATACAGACCATACAGAACACGATGTTGATATTATTGTAACAGAACAAGGTTTAGCTGATTTAAGAGGTTTAGCTCCTCGCGAAAGAGCAATCGAAATCATCAACAACTGTGTTCACCCAGATTATAAAGCTGAATTATTATCTTATTTCGAAAGAGCTTGTGCAGAAAGAGGTGGTCAAACACCACATATCTTAGAAGAAGCGTTCTCTTGGCACACAAGATTGAAACAAACAGGTTCTATGAAAAAAGAAGAATTATTAGTATTAAATCATTAGAAATAATAAATAATAAGACTATACTTATTCAAAAGCATAATTCGGAAATTTCGGATTGTGCTTTTTTTGTGAAATAATGTAACTTTGTTAGAATTCTAAAAAACATGAAAAAGATCGTATTCCTAACACTTATTTTGACAACATTTATTGCTTGTCAATCCAATCAAAACGAAAATCAAAATTTAGAACAATTAAATAAAAAATCAGCACGCGAAGTTGTCTTAACAACAGAAACTAAAGGTGATTCTGTTTTACATATTACCAAACAAAAAATTTGGGCTAATGATATGATGATTGCCGAAAAAGTAGATACATTGATTACACATAAACAATATACCCCTACAGATTCGACAAAAATTCCTATTTACGTAACCATACAATAAATAATGATGAATAAAAGAGAAAAAAGGGCGAGTAAAGTAGTAACATTGGTATTAATTTCTTCGGTTCTTAGTTCGTGTATGAATCGTGAAGAACCTGCAGTAACCAATAATGCGCAAAAAGTTTATATGCGAGCAGATTCTACTGCGCCATATAGTGATGTTTCCTCTAATTACGCAGCCCAATCTGGCAGTTCGCATCATGGTGGAATGGGAAGTTCTCTGCTTTGGTTTATGGCATTCCGTAGTTTAGCTGGTGGTGGAATGGGTTATGCAAGCCCAGGTTTACATCAACAATCAAATGTCGGAACAAACACTGCAAAAGCGAAAGCATACAAAAGTCAAACTGTTCGTGGTGGATTTGGAAAATCTGCATCCTCTCGTTCAGCTTCATCTTAAACTAATTTTATGCAATTAAAAAAAATAAAAGCTGACGAAAACTGGCAAGAAAGGTTAGAAAATATCGGCTTTGGATTTCATACAGACGACAATAAACAAACTTATTGGGTCGAAGATTATTATTATTCGATAACAGAAAAAGAAGCGGATCAATTTTTTGAAGCGACAAACGAATTATGGGAAATGTGCTTAAATGCGGTAGAACATGTCATTCAAAATAATCGGTTAGACGAATTTAAAATTCCAAAATTTATTCAACCTTATTTAATTGATACTTGGGAAAATGATGCACCAAGTATTTATGGTCGTTTCGATTTTGCCTATAAAAATGGTCAACTTAAATTATTAGAATTCAATGCAGATACACCAACTTCATTGTTTGAATGTGGTGTGGTACAATGGCTTTGGATGGAAAATTATTTCGGCGAAACAAAAGATCAATTCAATTCTGTTCACGATAAATTAATTGAAACGTGGAAAATGTTAAAACCTTATTTAAAAGGT
>NZ_CALGVK010000116.1:0-11865 GCF_937930195.1 uncultured Empedobacter sp. | reverse complement strand
ATTAACTTTTCTATAGTAAAATTCATCAATAATTCATTCATTTGAAATGATATGCAATAGCTCTAAATAAATTAAAATTTCGTATCTTAAATAGATTTGACTGTTTTTTTTTGAGGATTCTAACAGCTTGTTTATTTATAAAAAATCTTTCAACAACTCATTAAATAAAATCGATTTTATCAATTAAAAAAAATTAACAAATGTTTATTTTTTTATCTGTCAAGTTAATAATAATTTTAAAGATTAAGATTTATTGAATCGAAATAATTTTATACTCGCATGAAATATTTTTATTTACTCGCATTATACTTAATTACAGTTACAACTTTTGCGCAATCCAAATTAAAAACAGCCATAAAAAGTCTTCAGACAAATTATGCACAAGAAAAAGTTTATTTATTATTTGATAAACAAGACTACATTGCTGGAGACAATATATGGTTCAAAGCTTATACACTAAATGGATATCAACCAAGTTTGATCTCTACCAATCTAATCGTAGAATTATATGATAAAGATAAAAACTTATTGAACCGAAAATTGGTGCCGATTATAAATGGAGAAAGTGATGGAACATTAAACACAAAAGCTGAACATGAAGAAGGAATTTATTTTGTGAGAGCGTACACAACTCACATGACTTTTTTTCCTGAGCAATTTCAATACATTAATCAAATCAAGATTTTCAATCCAAATTCTAAATTAAAAATCGTTCCAAATCAAAACCTAAAATGGAATGCAAAAGCGCACGCTGAAGGAGGAAATTTTATTCAAAATCAAACGACAAAATTCGCTGTACGATTAAAATCTGACGGAAAGTTACCTAAAAAATGGCGTGGAATTGTTTTCGAGAAAGACAATCCAACCAACCAACTATCAACATTTGAAAATTTAGATGAAAACGTGGCTACATTTTCATTGAGAGCAGAAGAAGGTAAACTCTATCAAGTACAAATAACTGATGACAAAGGAATTCAACAAATTATTGATTTACCTGAACCGAAAAAAGAAGGCGTATTATTAAAAGTTGTGCGTAACAGCAAGGATATTATGATACAACTGAAAAGTATTAATCAAGAAAATCCCTTGTTAAACCATAAAATTATTGGTACAATAAACAATGAACTTGTGATGAGTTCTCAGATTATAAAAAGTATCGAAACCGCATCTACACTTGTCCCAAATGAAGTTTTAGAGAATGATAAAGGAGTTCTCAACATTACCGTTTTCAATGAAAATGATCAAGAAATTGCCAATCGATTACTCTTTATTAATCGCAATGATTTGTATAAAAAACCCGCCATTACTTTCGAAACAACTACTCGTCCACGCGAATTAAATACAATACAACTTGAATCTGATCAAGAAATCAACTTCGCTTCAGTCATTAAAGATCAAAAAGAGAATGATGAAGACAATTTACTTTCGGCTATTTGGTTGTCGCGAGATTTCACCTCAAACATCAGCAATCCTGCTCAATATTTCAAGAACAATGAATATTCTGAAAATTTGGATGCCCTACTTATTACAGAAAAATGGAGAAGATTCACATGGGAAGATATCATCGTAGGAAACATTGTAAAACCTGATTTTGAAACTGATAAACGTTAGTTATCGTATAAAGGAAAGGCGTACATGAATGGAAGAGAATTAAGCGATGCTGAATTGAGTATTATCTACAAAATGCAAGATAGTCCGAAGAATTTTGCTACACTTTCCACTGATTACGAAGGAAGTTTCGAAATGAATAATTTATTCTATTATGGTCCTATGGCGATGAATTATTTTTTGAATTCGGAAAATTCTAAACCCGCTAATAATGGAACATTGACTATATCGGTTGCTCCAAATTATAAAACAAAAGCGTATAAAGCTAAATTACCTGCTACACCTTATGTGTTAGAAGAAATATCGGATGCAGCAAACAGTAAAGAGATTGAAAAACAACATACCTATAAGAAGAATATAAAAATCATTAATGATAAAAGTATTCGATTAAAAGAAGTTGTGGTAAAAGCCGATAGTAAATCTAAAACAATAAAGCTAAACGAAGAATTGAGCAGTGGAATGTTTAAGAATATTAACGAAACAGTAATTGATTTTGTAAACGAACCTCAACCCATCGAAGGTTATTATAACGTGGTTGATTTTTTAGCTGGAAGAGTTGCTGGACTTACGGTTTCTAACGGTATTCCAAAAATTAGAAATGCTGAAGTTAATATTTATCTAAATGAAATGAAAATTTCTCCAGACAACCTAAACGGAATAAACATTCGAGATATTGCCATGGTAAAAGTATTCAAAGGTGCAGGTTTATTAGGAAATGCAATCGCTATTTACACCAAAAGAGGAAGTGATGCGCCAATTGACAACACACCAATGTTAACGAATAATTTGATTCAATTAGGTGGATACAACAATTCGCTCCCATACTTTAGTCTTGATGATTATGAATCTCTATACTCCGAAGTTCCAGATGACATTAGAAGTACTTTATTTTGGAATCCAAACTTATATATTGAACCAGGAGAAAATACATCCATCGAATATTTTAACAACGATAGTCCAGGGAATTATAAATTAACCATAATTGGTTTTGACGAAAAAGGAAACCCTGTTTTCTACGAAGGTAAAATTGAATAAGAATAAAAAAACGTTTTGAATAGCTCAAAACGTTTTTTTTTATTGTTTAAAACCTCGCCTGTACTTGTACGCTTCCGGTATGTATCGGTTTATTCTCTTCCGTTTTTCGTCCATCATACGAAATATTTAATTGCAGAAAACTTGTGATTTGTCGTTGCAATTGCAATTGCCAAACAAAATTATTTCCTGCTCGTAAACCTTCCATCATTTGATTTCCTACAATTGATTCTTGATTACCCACAAATTGATTGTTGATAAAACTAAAACTTCCCAACAAACTCATCTTTTCCGAACTATTCCATTGCAATTCTGTACCCAAATCAGACTGATTTAATTGCTCTTCTCCAGAAACATTTTTCTTATTCTGATAATTATAAAACAACGAAGCTACAATTGATTTCTCCGTTTGATAACTGATTTTTGGCAATAAACGAAGATTGTTTAACTTGTAACGACGACTTGCAAAAATCTCCGAATCGCTATTAATTACCATATATTCTGTGTCAAAACTCGCAATCAAATCTTTTAAAATCTTGTAACGTGTTTGCAACAAATAACTATCCGAATCGCGGTATTCAGAACCTGTATAAACATAGGTTTGGGATTGTTGTTGATTATAAATAAAATTCGTCGACCATTTATATTGTGTGCCTTGATTAAAGAAAATCGATGAACGAATACTTCTTGTTTTCCCTAAAATCAAAGCAGATTTTGTAAAAGGATTCCATTCTAACGTCGAACCTTCTTTGCGTAAAGAATTACCTGCCGAAATATTTTGTTGAAACATCCAACGATTCCAGAATTCATTCTCCGTATTGAAAACCTGTTTTGGACGAAAACGTAACGTAAAATTGAATTGATTTTTATTTGTTTTTAAATACTCTATTGTATTCGTATATACACGAATATAATTTGCTTGATCGATAAATTCTGCCACTTCAAACTCATCAATTTGCTCTATTCCATCTCCGTTATAATCCGTCCATTTGTAAATCCCCATTCCATCCGAAACTTTTACATACTGAAATTCTCGCTGCGGCTCTACTCCACTCCCCACTTCATAATCTACATTTAACTGCAATCCTTGATTGAAAAAAGCTTTGTACCATTTCACATTACCCGTCATAAAATCTTCGTTTGCCGCATCCAAAAATTGATAATTTACTCGTCGATAATGAAAATTTATGCCTAATTGATGATTTTGTTTTTGAATTAGAGATGAATTAAAAATTAGTCCTTTACTTTGTTGAATATTTTGCCAAGTCCCTAAACGAACCGAATCATCTTGACGTTGATAAACCGTTAAGTCTATTTTTCGCCCAATAGAATCTGCAAAACCTCCTTTCAACTGAAACTCATTCCATTTAAAACTCAAATTCGATTTTTCATTTTGTACCAAATCATCGATATCATTATTTTCTCCCCAAACACGCGTACCAACCCAAAATTTAGATCCAATTTTTCGTTTTCCATCAATCATGTAGCGTGCAAAATTGGTATTTTGAAGCGTTGCATTAGTTGATAAAATATTGGCTTGCGCAACAATCTCATCCTTTTCTGTTTTATAATTCGCATCTATTTGATTTCTCAAACCTTTGTACAGGCCTGTATTTTCAAGATAATCAAATGTGTATTGTGCGTTAAATTTTTCTTTCCAAGTTGAATTGATTTTTGCTGTGATAAAATTCTGATTTACGCCACTTAATTCTTGTTCCAAGTTAAAATCACGCGCAAATTCTACCGCACGTAAACGCTCGGCACTCTTGTAGTTTTTGTTGATAAAATTCCATTCTGCATAAGGTGTAATTTTCCAATCGTTAAAAGAAAATGTTTTTTCACCATAAACACGGGTTGCTAATCCAGAATTAGCGTTATCATCAATCGAAGAAAATAAATTTTGATCATAATTACTCAATCCTACATTAAAACCAATATTTCCATTATCTTTCAACTGATATTGACCATTTAGTGTATAAATCTGTAATTTCTTTGGGGAAATCAATTGCTTAATTGGTTCGTAATCGCCTTGTAAAACACCCGTAACAGGTTCAGTAAATTGAAAAACTTTTCCGTTCTGGTTTGCATTTATTTGACGATAATTTCCTTGATTAGCACCGACATACGTAAACGCAACTTGATACAATTCGTCATTTGGATCAGTCGAATATTCAAAAATATCTAAGCCATTTAAGTTCACTTTTCGATATAAAATTCGGTTCGAATCATAACTTATTCTTTCAGCAGAAACAGTGTACATTTTAGCTGGATCATTTCCTGCATTGGCCAAAATTTGTTTTTCATCATCTGTTAAATCATTTCCAAGCGAATTGTTTTTCGAATCACCTTGAGAAAAGAAAAAACCTGACAGTTTTAATCGTTCTGTTTCATACTCAGCTCCACCGTAAAGTAAAACTTGGGAATAATTGCGCGAATTATATAAATACTCGACATTAATACGCGTGTTTGCAGTAATTAATCGGTTCGACGTAAACGAAATTTCTCCCGTATTGTAATTAATAACGTAATCATTTTGCTCTCCTCGCTCTAATTGAACACCATCAATGTAAACTTTTTCACTTCCCGAAATAATTATCACATACAGCTCATTGTTCTTGCCTGAAAGGCGGTAAGGACCTTGATTACCATCTTGTCCTACAAAATTAACACGCATAAATTCGCCTCGTGTAATACTTCCTGAAGCAAAAATAGTTGTCGAAGATTTCTCACCTTTTAATTGCGTGGATAATTGTAAACCTGTTACTTTTTGATTGAATGGATTGAAAAAATCTCGTTCTTGATTGGTGTTAATATCAATATGTCCTGCTCTAATTTTAGAATTTTTATTGGCTAATTCGATGTAAACTTTATCAAATTCTTGTAAATTCTGCGTATAACCATCAGATTCTATCGGAACATTATTGTCCGCTATTGCCGCACTTACTGTAATGTCATCCGATAATTTACCAGACAGCTCCAAGTCTAACGAAGATTGTACAGAGCCACTTTGGTTATTCCCAAAACGAATTCCACGAACCATCGACCCTTTGCTATTTAATCCTTCAAAAATATCTTTGGTTGCTTGCTTTGAATCGGGTTCGAGTTGATAAAAAATGTTAACAGGTTTGTCATCTTTCACAATAATCGACGGATTCTTTGCGTAGAAAACTGATTCGACCAATTTCGGATTGACGAAATATTGAATTCTCACCATTTGTCTTGCTAACGAAGTTGTGAAATAAATTTCGTTTCGATCAAAATTAATTGAATAATGATCTTTTGGAATTGCATGACCTGCAGAATCTAAAACTTGATATTTTTCGGTTAAAATTCCTTTATACTGAAGTTTTATGGTATCTGAAATTAGAACAGAATCTTGTCTGAAATTTGGATTTTTCCAACCAAAATTTTGAGCAAAAACAAAACTGTTTGCTAACCAAAAACTCAGAAAGAATAAAACGCGAAACTGCAAAAGATTTTTAATAAATAACGATATTTTCGGTTAAAAATTTTACTCGAATGTAAATCACTTTTTTTGAACTAAATAATAATCCTTTTGAATACGATCATTATAATTTTTTTGATTTTTTGACGAATGATTTAAATCGACAACGCCAATTTTTTGAAACGAATAATTCTTAAATTGTTCTGCTATCAAAATTGAATCGGATTGATTTGCTAACATTCCAAATTTCGTTTCTTTCGGAAAATTTAGCTTCTTTCCATCATAAATTGCCGGAATAGAAGTGCCATAATCTAACACTATTTCTGGTACAAAACTTTGCGTTTCGTATGTTTTAATCTGATATTGTTTTTCTAATCTATGAAGATTTTTAGCTGATGAATACAGTTCCTCGGAAAATGTTAATTTTGAAAGTGGAAAGCCAAATGCAACAACTGAACACATCAATAATACGGTGGAATAAAATACTTGTTCGAAAGATTTTATTTTTAATCCTTTGAGTATTGATAGACCTAAAACTAATCCAACAACCGCAAACGGAATCGACCAAACCAAAAATTCTGATAACCGATCTTTTGTATAAATAAAAACACCTACAGCGATTACAATTCCAATTAAACCATATAAACCAAAAGCGAAATTTGTAAAATATTTTTCAAGTTTATTGCTAAAGTTTTTAAATTCTAATCTTAAATATTCGATATAAAAACCAATATTCATCGCTAATGGAATTAAAACTGGTAATAAATATCTTGATTTTTTTTCTGGAATTAACGATAATAAAACCACAGAAAAAACCGTCCATAACCATGCAAATTGATAGGCTCTTTTATTGGTTACTTTATGTCTCAGATAAGGATAAATTAAACTTACCAAAGCTGGAATTGTCCACAAACCAGATTGTGTAAAAAAGCTCCAGTAATAATAAATTGGGCGAGTATTGTAACTGTGCCAATTGTTTACTTCTTTTGTAGAAGCTGCTAAAAAGTGCTCAGCATCAAAGTATTTTACATACAACATCCAAGCAAATCCTACAACACAACCCAATATAATCGTCAATAAAGCGATGCTTAAATTTCTACCTAATTTCTGTCTAAAAACTATAAAATAAGCAATTAAAAATGGCAAAAACAAGGCATACAACGAAACTGGACCTTTGCTCATGATCGAACATCCTAAGAAGAAAAATGCAACTATAAAATTGAATAAATTAAATTTAGCTGCTTGAAATTCCTTCACTAAAAAGAAAATTGTACCCATCATAAAACTATGCGTGTACATATCCCAATTGTTATCTCTTCCTGAGAAAAAAACGTAAAACGACGTAATCAAAACCAATGAAGAATTTACAACTTGCTGTTTTGTTAAATCGAATTTTGTTAACGTTTTATAAAACCAAATAACTAATAAAATGGTAATTAAAACAACTGGAACGCGTAACCAAAAGAAATTTTCGAAACCAAAAACATTTCCAAATACAGCTGTAATCCATGTTGGTAAAGGTGGTTTTTCGTATCGAGGTAAACCATTAAGTGTAGTAAAAATCCAATTTCCATCATTCACCATTTCTCTCGCAGAAATTATATTTCTCGCTTCCATAATGTTGGTTTGTAGAACATCTAAGTTGACAAACAACATCAAGATTGTCACAATGATTAAAAATAAAACTGAATTTTGTTTAATCCACTGAACCATTTTTTTCTTTTCGTTTGATTAATATATTTCGAGCATAAACAATGAATCCCATAAAATGCCCAACAAATAAAACGGGATCTTTTCGGATAATTGCATAAATTAAAATCAATAAGGACCCAGATAAACTAATTAACCAAAATCCCATTGGTAATTGTGATTCATTTTTTCTTTCAGAATAGAGCCATTGATAGATAAACCGAAAGGTGAAAAGAACCTGAGAAACAATCCCTAATGATAACAACCATGTCGGAATTTTTTCGTTTTTAAATAGTAAATCTACATCAAAAATACCGTTATTAAATCCATACAAAACAATTAACACAGGAAAAATATACAAGAAAATACGGACAATTTTCGGGAATTCGTGCCAATGATTTTGCAACTGTATGTTTCTGATATAAATGTAATATGTTAGCGTTTGACCTAACATAATCGAAAAATCATGACGCAAATAACCATATAAAAATAAAAGTACAGAGGCAAAAAGACTAATTTCCCAAAACAATTTTGGTGTAAGTACTTTTTTATTTTTTTCGGAAACAATCCATTGCAAAATTAGCCGACTTGAAAAAAGCGTTTGCGCAATAAATCCAATGCTAATTATAATCCAATTTGACATTATGCTCCTTCTTGAATCTTATAATTGATGTATTTTTTCTTCATCCAAACAAATGCAAAACAATCCATCAAAGGACCTAATAGACGGTTCCATAAATTGAATTTCGATTCGCCTGCAATTCGAGGAAAGTGTTTTACGGGAACTTGAGTTACAGTTCCGTTTTGAAGTAGAATCATAGCTGGTAAAAAACGATGCAACCCTTTGAACATTGGAATCTTTTTCGCTTTATCAGCATTGATAACTTTTAATGGACAACCGGTATCATCCATTCCGTCATTTGTAAAAGCTCTTCGGATTGAATTTGCAATTTTAGATGACATATTTTTCACAAAAGAATCTTTACGATCTGCACGAACACCCGTAACCAAATCATATTGATCTGCTAAACCTAAAAGCTTATTGAAATCTTCGGGAGCTGTTTGTAAATCTGCATCAATATAACCTACCCATTTCGAATGTACAGAATCAAAACCAGCTTTTATTGCAGCTGACAATCCATAATTTTTATCAAAAGATATGTAGTGAAACTTCTCGTTTCTTTGGCAGATTTCTTTGATTAATGGTAAACTTTTATCTTTAGAACCATCATTAATCAGTAAAATTTCAGTTGATTTTACAGCGGTTTTTACATACTTATTCATCTCATTTTCCAAACGTAACAAATTATCTTCTTCGTTATAGATTGGAATAATAATTGTGAATTCTGTTGACATTTATTTAATATTTCAAAGTTCAAAGCTATGAAATATTAAATAAAAAATAAGACATTAATGCTTAGACCAACTTGTTTATTGTCAATTATTTAAATATATTGATTATTAAACAGAAAGTAGTTTATCCATTTCTTGAATTATACGATTCTTATCTTTATCGCCCTCACTTACTAAAACTACTGCATTTCCTTCTCCGTAAGGTTTATAGCGTTTCAAAAAACTTT
Source organism: uncultured Empedobacter sp. (assembly GCF_937930195.1). Classification (NCBI taxonomy): domain Bacteria; kingdom Pseudomonadati; phylum Bacteroidota; class Flavobacteriia; order Flavobacteriales; family Weeksellaceae; genus Empedobacter; species uncultured Empedobacter sp. The sequence goes on along the minus strand of NZ_CALGVK010000116.1, from coordinate 2,511 downwards.
CACTTTTAAATAATCCGATTGTCTTTGTTGGAGCAGCACAACTTAGATGCATCATTCCAGAATCAGCAGCAATTACAAATTCACAATTTTTCATTACTGCAGCAATTTCTCTTACATCTTTGCTATAAAAAGTAGGAAGTTTATGTGTTAACATTGAAATGTTTTCGACAGGTAAAATCTCAATTAAATTATATTCTTCTGAATATTTTGGATAGAAAACCTCATAAAATTCAGTCCACCAATCGGCTACATAACATTTCGTACCTGTTGCATAGGTGAAAAATGCTAATGTTTTTTTTGCTTTATTTTTAGTCAAATGATCAAGCGTTTCTTTTCCTATTTGAACCTCTTTTTCTGTTAACTGAATATCTAAAGATGGAATGGGAGAATGATCATGCTTATTTTTAAATAATTCTTTAAATTTTCTCAATTGATAAACTGGATATTGTGCTTGATGAAGTTGATTTTCTTGAGTTGTATCAAGTTCAAATTCACTCCCAAAAATTTTATATTTAGAATTCGCAAAAGAAGTAGAAAGTCGACCCGAAGAAGAATTTTTATCAACATTAATGACTAAATCGTACTTTTTTTGTTTGATTTTCATCCACACTTTCGCGTAGTTAATTAATTCTTTAAAAGGTTTTTTGGGTAATTCTATTATTTGATCAACTTGTGGATAATTTTCGAAAATAATTGGAGCAACCTTTCCTTTTACAAATAAATCGATTTTCACCTCTGGAAAATCTTTTATAATTTCTTGTACTAAAGGTGTTATTAACAATAAATTTCCTAAACGTTGGTTAGGTCTGTTTATCAATACTCTTCTTAATTCAAGAAGTTCATCTTTTTCTATTTTTGGCAAATTTCCATCGCCAATACCTCCAGTTAATCCACGCATTATTGTACGTCGAAAATGATTGATTGATTTCTTAAAACTCATTAAAGAATGTTCGTTTGAAGATTACTTATATTGCAATCTAAAATATTTCACGAAACTATGTAAACTATCGGTAATTACAACTATTTTTTTCAAAAAAAAGACCTCATTTTAGAGGCCTTTGCATTATTTTGTTTTGGTTGGACGAACTTCTATTTTACTTGGTAAAACATTTGAATTCATTTTTAACAAATCAACTATCATTTGTCCTAAATCTTCGGGCTGAATTTTCCATCCATCTTCAGAATTTGGGACATGATCATTGAAGTGAGATGTTACAGAACCAGGCATGATCGTTGTACACTTGATATCATAATTTCTTAAATCTAACATCGCTGCTTGTGTAAACCCTACTACTCCAAATTTTGAAGCATTATATCCAGCACCATTGGCAAAAAAATTAGTTCCTGCTAAAGATGCGATCGAAATATAATAACCTTTTGACACTTTTAAAGCCTCAACAGAAGCTTTTATTGTATGAAAAACACCTGTTAAATTAGTGTCTATCATTGCGTTCCAATCCTCTAAAGAAAGCTCATCTACTGGTGCAAATTTCCCTAAACCAGCATTCGCGATGACGATATCCAATCGACCAAAAGCAGAAATAATTTGTTCTACACCATTTTGCTCATCTTCGAAATGTCTAACATCTGACTGAATAGCCAAAACATTATCTTTTCCTAAGTATTCGCGTGCTTTTTCGACATCATTTATGTTTCTTCCTGAAATAGCAACTTTAAGTCCATTTTCAACTAAAACTTTTGCTATTCCTAACCCAATTCCTTTTGTTGCTCCTGTAATATACGCGACTTTATTTTCTATATTTTGCATTATAATTATTTTTGATTTAACCAATTCCATTTGCCATCTTTTCGGTAAATATAACCGCCTTCTTTTGCATTTTCTTGATGTACATAAATTGCATCATACTCTAAAGTTACAATTTCATTTTTAGAAACGCCATTTAAATTACGCTTTATTCCATCTTTGTAATTAGAATAAAGAGGCGTTCCTTTTGGAATCATCATCAACGTTCCGAAATCATAATTTTTAATTTTGAACGGATCTTTTTCTCCTCCTAATCCATAAATCTGACTCCCTTTTTTCAAATTATTGACTATATACAGACGCGTATATCCCTTTGTATCAATCATTCGATATAAATAATCAACCACACCATCGCCAAAAAAATCACCTTTTATCGCAAAACATTTGTAAGCAGTTGCCAAATAAAATTCGTTAAATGCAGGATGTGTAGCAATCTCTGTTTCGAACTGATTGATAAAATTTTGTTGTGTAATCAAATAGCCACTAAATGTGTACAAATCATTTTGTAAAACGGCTTCATTCACTCCTTCGTCCAAAATTAATTTAGAAGAACTGATATCAATTTTTACCCAATTTCCACTTTTCGCTTTTCCACTATCTTTGATAGAAAAAGCTTCTCCTTTTTCTAAAATTTTAACAGGATAACCATATGGAATTTTTCCGACACGTTTGCCATTTGGAGCAGTTCTAATCGTCAATCCTTCTTGTGCAATAACTTGATAAATTTCTTGCGAAAACGCAATTGA
>NZ_CALGVK010000115.1:0-13850 GCF_937930195.1 uncultured Empedobacter sp. | reverse complement strand
AATGATGTAAAGCTATCAAAATCAGAGGTTGTAAAAAGACTAAATGAACAAATGAAGATTCCAAAAGAATTTAGTTTAATAACCAATAAAGAAATTTCTAATTATAAAGCGTACGAAAAAATTGATAATAATAATGAAGGATCAAGAACAACAAGCTATACATTATCTTCGAATGGAGGAAATGGTGATTTAGTAAAACAATTTGTATCTGGATTTTATTATCATGAAGCTGATGTTTATGGAAAAAAGTTTGTTATAAAGGATACATTGCAAAACTTTAATTGGGTTCTTACGAAAGAAACAAAAACAATAAATGGATTCAATGTTAAAAAAGCTACAGCAAAAATAAAAGATGTTAATTTAACAGCATGGTATGCAGTTGATTTGCCTTATAAAACTGGTCCGGATAAATATCAGGGATTACCAGGGTTAATCTTAGAGGTTGGACAGGTGAATAATGATGATATTAATACTGTGATTTCTTATAAAGCCGTTTCCATAATAGAAAATAAAAAGAATAAATTAGAACTTCCTAAAAAAGGAAAAATTGTTTCATTAGAAGAATATAAAGTCAATTATAAAGAAATTATTGATAAACAGAATGAAATGATTAGTGAGGGGGTTAGTAAAGATTAATAAAAAAACCTTCCAATTCGGAAGGTTTTTGTTATTGTATCGGTTGTTCTAAATTATTAATCTGAACTTCTCTTTTAAATATGTAATAAGGTTGAAGACTTTCGCGCGTCACAATTTTCTGTCCACGTTGCGATCCCACAAATCGCGTAAATCCAGCGCCAATTCCAAAACCAACTTCATTTTTTAGGATATAAATTTCGCGATAAAAAGGATAAACACCATATTTCAAATTCGGAATAGTTGGTAATGCTAAATTTCCTTTATCATCTGCAATGGCTAATATTTTTACCTTTTTTAGGTATTCTTCAACTTTCGGATTTCCTTTGTCGCTCAAAATATTCAAGCCTATAATCCCGATTGCTGTTTTATCTTTTTGCAAATAATCAATCACTTTTTCTGCATCGCCCATTGCATTTACTTTTGCCCCTTTTTCTACTGTTAATTTTAGTTTATCATTTACAGTATTGTAATTGGCAGAGTTTGGATGATCAAAAACAAAGGTCATTTTCGGATCATTTTTATACAAATTATCTTTGATATCTGTAGTCGTAATAGAATTGATTGGATGATCAACAGAAGTGATGAAAACAGTTGCATCCAATGCAATTACAGATGAGATATACTTGGTTGTCGTTTTGTTAAATAAGTGTTGTTCTTGTGCTTTTGTTAACGGTTTACTAACCATTAATAATGGAATTTTACCTTCATAAAAATCTTTGATTGCTTTTTCTTCAATCTCTTCATTTATTGTGATTTTTACATCTGGATAATCAACCATATACATATTTGCTAACGAATTAGCCAAATTTTTAAAACTTGGATCTACAGTCATTGTCAAATTTCCATATTCGTGTAAAGCTCGTTTAACAGGAGTTTTTTGTTCGGCTTTTGTTAATTTTTCTTTGTCTTTACAACTAAAAGTGGAAAAAACGAGAAAGGCTGAAAGTGAAAGTAAACTAATTTTTTTGATCATTTTTATAAGATTTTATACCACGATATACGCGAAAAGCTCCATAAACAATAAATAAAATCCCCATTAACATCGCGTTTGTATCATCTAATTTGACGATAAAAAACTGATATTTCCAAGTAAAAATTCCGATCAAAAAATAACCGAAACCAATCAATCCGTAAACAATACTCTTATTCATAATTCGCGACGAAGTTACAATTTTATTGTGTTAAGATTGACTTAAAACTTAAATTTTATACGATATATATACATTTTTAGCTAAGTTTTTTTGAGAAATTATTTCTTAAACAAGATGAAACCATCACACTCAAAAATAGAATGCAATGGTTTCAGAAAGAAAAGTATGATTAATTATTCTGCTGTTTGAAATTTGACAGGGATAGAGAAAATTAAATTTGCATCAGAACCATCTTCTAATTTGGCAGGTGTTATTTTTTTACCTTTTCGTAGAATTTGTTTATTGATTCGTTCTAATGCAGATTTAGCTTCTTTTCCTAAATCTTGATTACTTCCGCTTAACGGTTTTACCTGCGAAATTTCACCATTTTTATTCACGACAAATTGCATTTTTGCAACCGCTGTACTCAAATTATTTCGAGATGCAGTTTCACCAAAATCACTTAATTCATATCCCAATTCTTTTGAGATTTTATCGCTCATACATTTTGTTAAAGCGACATTTCCTTTTTTACTTTCATTTTCACAACCAGGATAAATCGCCATTACAGCAGCATTTTTAGCTGTAATTGTAACATTCGTATTGATCACAGGTTTTTCAACTTTTGGTCCTTCTGCAATACTTGTGTTTTGTCCGCCAGTTTTATTTCCTGTGTCACTTACTTCGCCGCCACCAACTTGTCTAGCTGATGCGATTCCTTCTCTATTTTCTGTTCCAAGATCAACACCTTTCAATTCATTAACAGGTTTTATTGTTTCTTCAACTTGAGGATTCTCTTTTGGTGTTGGGATAACATATTTCACTTGTTCTGTTTTCAATTGAATTGTTTTCTCTTCCATCGGAGGATCTTCTTTTGGTGGAGTTACATCTTCTTTTTTTGGAGGTTTTACAGGGTTAAAATCTTCCATATTAACAGTAACTCCAGGAAGATCAGTAGAAATTGTTGTAGCTTTCATTGCTCTGTTATTCGCATAAATAGTTCCTCCTGTAATTAATGCAACAAGACCAATCCCTACAAAAAGAGATTTCATCAAATCGTGGTTGGCCACTTGTCTCAATTGGTACGCGCCATATTCTTTGTTTCGGTTTTCGAAAAGAATGTCTAAAAAAGCTTTGTTACTCATATCAATATAATTTTAAGGTTAATACTTGTTTTTTCTTTATAGATTCATCTTTTAACAAAAAGGTTGGTTGAGGTTTGAAAAATTTTTAAAAAAAGTTTAATTTTATTGAAAAGTCAATTTTATGGAACTACAAATAGAGAAGAAATGTAAACAGAATTGGATGGAAATGAATTCGGTTTCTGATCAACAAAAGTTTTGTGAGGTTTGCTCTAAACGTGTGCACGATTTGGATCATTATTCATTCAAAGAATTAAAAACTTTTCTGAATGAAAATCCTACTGCTTGTGTAAAAATAAAAACAAGGAATTTAGAACAGTTTAATTCTTATGAAGCTTCTCATTCAATTGCAAATCAATCTAAAAAGTGGTTGCAATTTTCATCTTTAGTGGGATTTTTAAGTTTTTCGACTTTAGCAAAAGCGCAAACAGAAAATGATTCGATTGTAGTGCAAGGAATTATTAATGATGGTAATGGTTTTCCAGAATATGATATTCCAGTAAATCTTAAAAATTCTAAAAATATTGTATATACAAATGAAAATGGAGAGTTTAAAATAAAGGTTCCGATTAATCAAGATTCTTATACTTTAGAATATGATAGCTTTGGAATTAAAGAATTTACTTTTATAAATCCTTCTGTATGTCAGAATATAAAAACAGAAATAGGAGATGTACTTTTAGGAGAAGTTGTTTATCTTAAAAAATCATTTTTCCGAAAAATAGGTCGCACAATTTCTTGGCCATTTCGGCAAATTGGGAAGCTTTTTTAGTTCATCCATATGTTTTTCGTCATTTTAGTCAATTAATTCAAATAAACTTGATCTTACAATTAGTGCATTTCGTTGATTAAGTCTATCTTTGTTCCTTAAATTTTTTAAACAAATGCCAAGAATACTTACAGGAGTTCAAGCTACTGGAACTCCGCACTTAGGAAATATTTTAGGAGCAATTTCACCTGCTATCGAATTGACAGAGAAGGAGGGAAATGATTCATTCATTTTTATTGCAGATTTACACGCTTTGACGCAGATTAAAGATGCAGAAGTGTTAAAACAAAATACGTACGAAGTGGCTGCAACATGGCTTGCATTAGGTTTGGATCCATCGAAAGTGGTTTTCTACCGTCAATCTGACGTTGCAGAAACAACAGAATTGACGTGGTATTTATTAAACTTTTTCCCTTTTCAACGTCTTACATTAGCGCATTCTTTTAAAGACAAAGCTGATTACTTAGCTGACGTGAATGCTGGTTTGTTTACGTATCCAATTTTAATGGCAGCTGATATTTTATTGTATGATGCGGAAGTTGTGCCTGTAGGGAAAGATCAATTGCAACATTTAGAAATTACACGCAGTGTTGCAGAGAAATTTAATCATCAAATGGGCGAAACATTTGTATTACCACAAGCAGCAATCGACGAAAATATAATGTTGATTCCTGGAACAGATGGGAATAAAATGTCTAAATCAAGAAATAACTTTATCAATATTTTCTTACCAGAAAAACAATTGCGCAAGCAAGTAATGTCAATTGAGACAGACTCTACGCCGTTGGAAGATCCTAAAAATCCTGACACAGATAATGTTTTTGCTTTATACAAATTATTGGCTTCTCCTGCGCAAATAGAGGAAATGCGTCAAAATTATTTGAAAGGTGGCTATGGTTACGGACATGCGAAACAAGCGTTGTACGAATTGATTTTAGAAAAGTATGCCGATGCAAGAGTTCGTTTTGATGAATTGATGAATGATAAAGATACATTGGATGCGTTTTTAGAAAATGGTGCTTTAAAAGCAAGAGATGTTGCTCAAAAGGTGCTGAAACGTACACGAGTAAAATTAGGATTGAAGTAATTTGATCCAATTTTAGTTGGCGATAAATAATATAACTTAAGCGATTGTTAATATTTATATCGTTCATTATTTGAATTCATTTTAAATAAGTATCTTTGCAATATAAAAATAGAATCAAATGATTAAGGTTTCAGAATCAGCAAAAAATAAAATAATTGCACTTTTACAAGAAGAAGGAACTTCTATCGAGGAGTCTTTTGTTCGTGTAGGAGTTACAAGTGGCGGATGTTCTGGATTAAACTATAATTTAGAGTTTACAAAAGAACAAGGTGCAGATGACAAATTGTTTGACGACAACGGTGTTAAAATTTTGGTTGACAAAAAATCATTTTTATACCTTGTTGGAATGACATTAGAATATTCTGGTGGATTGAATGGAAAAGGATTTGTATTCAACAATCCAAACGCGTCTCGTACGTGTGGTTGTGGTGAAAGTTTTGCTGTTTAAGATGAGAAATTTAGCTTTATTTATTTCGTGTATGATTGGTTTTGTTGCTTCGGCACAAAATACAATTGTAGAAAAAGATTTGATGGTTTTTCAACCAACAGAAACATCTAAAAAGTTAAATAAAGCTTATTCAGAACATTTGTTTTTTGGATTGTTCGGAATAAAACCTTTTATAAAAGCGTTGGATTTGAACGAATCTAAAATAAAAACGATTACCATTACCAATGCATCAAATAAAAAAGTAGCTTATAAAGCAACTTATGATGCAAACGAAAACCTTCTTGATTTCGAATTGACAGAAGAGGTTGCAAAGCCTATGAAAGTAAATTATACTTATAAAGATGGTGTGATTTCTTCGGAAACAATCGAGAGAAAAGGAAGTGAAACAAGAACAAATCAATTTTTTTACGACCAAGATAAAATGTATGTTAAAAATGCAAACAAGCTTTTTGATATCGTTTGGTTAGAAGAAGATGTGATGTTAAAAAAAACATATTTAGAACAAAAAATAGGTTTTGAAGACCGATTGATGCACAATTGTAGAATTACTAAATCATTAGGTCAGGACATGAACAAGATTTGTTACAGCAGTTCAACATTCAAAGTGCCATTCAAAATAAATGAATATACGCCTGATGTTGCACCAAAATCAGAGCGAATTAATTTGAAAGAAGGCGTATGGTCAGAAATTAAATTAATTTCATCAAACAACTATCAGATTTTGAAAAATAATCAATCATTATTTGAAATTATTTTGGATCAAAATCAACGATTAAAAGAATTTAAATTTTTAGGAAATAAAGCTGATAAACAGCAACCTTTACAGTTTAATTTTACCTATACATTTTATAAATAATAAGATGAGTAACACAAAATATACAGAAGACGATCTACGTGAAGATCTTGCCAGTCAAAAACAATATGAGTTTGGTTGGACGACTGAGATGGAATATGAAGATTTTCCAGTCGGATTGAATGAAGATATCGTGCGTGCTATTTCAGCCAAAAAAGAGGAGCCTGAATGGATGACTGAATGGCGTTTGGAAGCTTTCCGTGCTTGGCAAAAGATGGAAGAACCAGAGTGGGCAAACGTAACTTATGAAAAGCCAGATTTTCAGGCTATTCAGTATTATGCAGCTCCAAAGCCTAAGAAAGAATTAGCAAGCTTAGATGAGGTTGATCCTGAATTATTAAAAACATTCGAGAAATTAGGAATTTCTTTAGACGAACAAAAACGTTTGTCTGGAGTTGCTATCGATGTTGTTTTTGATTCAGTTTCAGTAAAAACAACTTTTCGCGAAACGTTAGCGGAAAAAGGAATTATTTTTATGTCAATTTCGGAGGCCATTAAAGAGCATCCAGAATTGGTGAGAAAATATATTGGTAAAGTAGTGCCACCAACAGATAACTTTTATGCAGCTTTAAACTCTGCAGTTTTCTCGGACGGATCTTTCTGTTATATTCCAAAAGGTGTTCGTTGTCCAATGGAATTGTCAACATATTTCCGTATCAACTCTGCAGGAACAGGACAATTTGAACGTACGTTATTGATTGCGGACGAAGGGTCTTATGTATCATATTTAGAAGGTTGTACAGCGCCTATGCGTGACGAAAACCAATTACACGCTGCGGTGGTTGAGTTACTTGTGATGGATGATGCTGAAATTAAATATTCAACTGTTCAGAACTGGTACCCAGGAGATGATAAAGGAAAAGGAGGTGTTTTCAACTTTGTAACAAAACGTGCAGTTTGTGAGAAAAACGCAAAAGTATCGTGGACACAAGTAGAAACTGGTTCTGCTGTAACGTGGAAATATCCATCTTGTATCTTGAAAGGTGATAATTCGGTAGGTGAGTTTTACTCAATTGCTGTAACAAATAATTACCAACAAGCAGATACAGGTACAAAAATGATTCATATCGGTAAAAATTCTAAATCGACTATTATTTCGAAAGGTATTTCTGCTGGTAAATCTCAAAACTCTTATCGTGGTTTAGTGAAAGTAATGAAAAATGCAGAAGGAGCACGTAACTTCTCTCAGTGTGATTCATTATTGATGGGTAACGAATGTGGAGCACACACGTTCCCTTATATTGAAATCGAAAATAAATCGGCTCAATTAGAACACGAAGCAACAACTTCTAAAATTGGTGAAGATCAATTATTTTATTGTAACCAACGAGGTATTGATACAGAAAAAGCGATTGCATTAATCGTAAACGGATTTAGCCGCGAAGTATTAGATAAATTACCAATGGAGTTTGCTGTAGAAGCAAAAAAATTATTAGAAATCTCATTAGAAGGTTCTGTAGGATAGTTTTGACTAATGAGTTAATGTGAAAATTTGTCAATGAGTTAATGATGGAAAAAGATAATATTATTTTAAAATTAACTTTAGAATTTTCACTATTAATTATAGAATATTGTGAAGAACTTGAAATGAATAAAAGATTTGTTATTTCAAATCAATTGTTAAAATAAGGAACTTCAATTGGAGCAAATATTAGAGAAGCTCAAAACGCTGAAAGCTTGAATGATTTTATTCACAAATTTAAGATTGCAGCAAAAGAAATTGATGAAACCAAGTATTGGTTAGAATTATGTCAATTATCTAAAAATTATCCAAATACAGAAAGTTTAACCGAAAAATTGGTAAACATTTCTAAAATTGTGAATAAAATTATAAGTACATCAAAATCAAGATAATTAGAAAATTATCACATTAACTAATTTACAAATTAGATTATGTTATTAAATATAAAAAACTTACACGCTCGTATTGAAGAGCGCGAAATTTTAAAAGGTTTAAACCTTCAAATTAATCCAGGTGAAGTTCATGCAATTATGGGACCTAACGGAGCTGGAAAATCAACTTTATCAAATGTAATTACAGGTAAAGAGGAATACGAAGTGACTGATGGTGAGATTGAATTTAAAGATGAATCTATCTTAGAGTTGGCTCCAGAAGAAAGAGCACAAAAAGGTATTTTCATGTCTTTTCAATATCCTATTGAAATTCCAGGTGTTTCTGTAACAAACTTCATCAAAACTTCGATCAACGAAACGCGTAAAGCGCAAGGATTAGAAGAAATGGGAGCTTCAGAAATGTTGAAATTAATTCGTGAGAAAGCAGATTTATTAGGAATCAAAAAAGATTTCTTATCTCGTTCTCTTAACGAAGGCTTCTCTGGAGGAGAGAAAAAGCGTAACGAAATTTTCCAAATGTTAATGTTAAACCCAACATTAGCAATCTTAGACGAAACAGATTCAGGTTTAGATATTGACGCTTTACGTATTGTTGCGGATGGTGTAAATGAATTTAAAAATGAAAACAATGGAGTGTTAGTAATTACACACTACCAACGTTTATTAGACTATATTGTTCCTGACTTTGTACACGTTTTAGCTGACGGAAAAATCATCAAATCTGGTGGTAAAGAATTAGCTTTAGCGTTAGAAGAAAAAGGTTACGACTGGGTTAAAGAAGAAGCAGGAATCTAAACATTTTGTAAAATGTAAAATGTATTAAGTACAAAGTACTTTTTACTTCTTACATAATACATTAATACAATATCTAAAATGATTGATTTAAAAGAAAATTTAGTTTCTCGTCATTTAGTGTTCAACGAAAAAAATAAGGTTAATAAAGGAATCGAAGGGCTTCGACAAGAAGCAATCGAAATCTTTAACCAAAAAGGTTTTCCAACACGTAGAGACGAAGAATGGAAATATACAAATCTTGCTCCTTTGTTGAAGGTGGACTATAAATTGTTCCCAGAAGACGAAGTGGCAATTGAGTACAAAGACATCAAGAAATATTTGATTAATGATATTGATACTTATACTATCGTATTCATTAATGGAAAATATTCTTCGTTTTTGTCAAATACAACGCATGATGAAGCAGATATCTGTGTATTGTCAAGTGCAATGCATAAAACAACTCATCAAGCAGTAATCGAGAATTATTACGGAAAAATTGCGCATAAAGATGAAAGCATGGTTGCGTTGAACACTGCTTTTGCAAAAGATGGAGCTTATATTTATGTTCCAAATAATGTTATTTTATCTAAGCCAATTCAAATCGTATATTTCTCTACAGGTGCATCTCAGGAAGCCATGTATCAACCTCGTAATTTGGTAGTAGTAGGTGATAATGCACATGTTCAAATCATAGAAAGACACCAAACGTTAGACGGTAAAGCTAATTTAACAAACGTTGTTTCAGAAGTTAACGTTGGTCGTAATGCAGAGATTCATTGGTACAAATTCCAAAATGATTCTCATGATGTTTCGTTGGTAGATAATACCTACATTAACCAAGAAAGAGATTCTCGTGCCAATGTATTTACGTTTTCTTTTGGAGGTAAAATTGTTAGAAATAACTTAAACTTCTTCCAAAATGGGGAAAACTGTAACTCTGTAATGGATGGAATTACTGTTATCGGAGGAAAACAACACGTCGATCATCATACTTTTGTAGAACATAATTTCCCAAATTGTGAATCACATGAGTTATACAAAGGTATTTACGATGACAAAGCTCAAGGTGTTTTCAATGGTAAAATATTTGTACACAAAGAAGCTCAAAAATTGAATGCTTTCCAACAAAATAATAATGTATTATTATCAGATGGAGCTTCAATCAATACAAAACCTCAGTTAGAGATTTTTGCAGATGATGTAAAATGTTCGCACGGATGTACTGTTGGGCAATTAGAAGAAGAGTCATTGTTCTATATGCAGCAACGTGGTATTCCAAAGAAAGAAGCAAAAGCAATGTTGTTATATGCATTTGCAGCTGATGCTTTACGACATGTACAAATTCCACAAATATCTAATCGTGTAAATGCCGTAATTGCTGAAAAATTAGGCGTTAGTTTAGATTTCGAATTATAATTGAATGTACGAAAGTATTAAGTCATAAGTATAAAGTTGTAAGTTTACTTACAACTTTTTTTAAACCTAATACATTTTACAAACTACATAATACAATAAAAAATGTCAATAGATATCCAACAAATAAGAAGTCAATTTCCAATTTTAACTAGAGAAGTCAATGGAAAACCATTGGTTTATTTAGATAATGGGGCAACTTCTCAAAAACCAAAAGTTGTTTTAGATGTTTTAGATGAATATTACGAAAAATACAATGCAAATGTACACCGTGGAATCCATACCTTAAGTCAGGAAGCAACTGATTTGATGGAAGAGTCTCGTCGTAAAATTCAGAAATTTATACATGCAAAATATGATCATGAAATTATTTTTACGCGTGGAACAACGGAAGGAATTAATTTAGTTTCAAATTCATTGCGTAATGTTTTGACGGCTGATGACGAAATTATTATTACCGAAATCGAACATCATTCTAATATCGTTCCTTGGCAATTGTTGTGTCAAAGAACAGGTGCGAAACTGAAATATATTCCGTTAACTGCAGAAGGTATTTTGGATATTGATAAATTAGATGATTTATTGACAGATAAAACAAAATTAGTTTGTGTTAATCAGGTTTCTAATGCGTTGGGTGTTGTAAATCCTATCGAAACGATTATCGAAAAAGCGCATGCAAAAGGCGCTTGGGTTTTAATTGATGCTGCGCAATCTGCACCACATACAGTGATTGATGTACAAACATTGGATTGTGATTTCTTGGTTTTCTCTGGGCATAAAATGTATGGACCAACTGGAATTGGAATATTGTACGGAAAAGAAGATGTCTTGAATGAATTACCACCTTTTCATGGAGGAGGAGAGATGATAAAAGATGTAACAATGGAAGTTTCTACCTACGCTTGTTTACCATTCAAGTTTGAAGCTGGTACACCAGATATTGCTGGAATTATCGGACTTGGAGCTGCGGTAGATTTTATCAATTCGATCGGTATGCAAACGATTCATGATTATGAAAAAGAATTGGTAGATTATACCATTCAACGTTTATCAGAATTTGATGAAGTTGTGATCTACGCTAAAGATGCAGAGCATTCTGGAGCGGTTTCGTTCAACTTAAAATTTGATGGCGTACATTCGTCAGATGTCGGTATGATCTTGGATAAAAAAGGAATTGCAGTGCGTACTGGACATCATTGTGCACAACCAATTATGCATCACTTTAATATTCCAGGCACAGTGCGTGCTTCGTTCGCTGTTTACAATACAAAAGAAGAAATTGATATTTTTATTGATGGTTTAAAAACCGCGATTAGAATGTTGGGATAAATATATTTCTAAACTTATTTAGATTATCATATAAAACAATAAAAGGGAAACATCACTGTTTCCCTTTTATTTTAAACGCTAAAGAAGCACAATTTCATCAACTACAATTTCGGTCATATTTTTTGTAGTACCTTCCTTATCTTGGTATTCTCGATAAGTTAATTTACCAGCAACTGCGAGCTGTTTTCCTTTTTCAACATGCTTTTCAATAATACTTACAATTGGTCCATATGCTACGATATTGTGCCAAATTGTATTTTGTACTTTTTCATTTTTGTTGTTTGTGTAACTCTCGTTTGTAGCTAAACTAAATTTTGCGAACTTCTTGTCGTTTTCAAATGTTTTAATTTCAGGATTGTTTCCTACATTCCCAATTAATTGAACTTTGTTTCTTAATGTACTCATGGCGATAAATAATTTAAATTAATGTAAACCAAAATTAAGAAATAAAATTAAAACATTCGTTTTTAAGTATTTAACTTTTATAAAACATGTTCTTTGTACAATCTATCTAATGTTTTATCTAAATTATAAGTCTTTCCAGGATGTGGTCGTGATGATTGAATTGATGAGCTACGCACAGCAGTTAACCATCTAAAACGTTCGGGAGTTTCAAAATTAGAAATAGCTGATTCGGGATGAATTCCTTCTGCTATTTTGGATAAAGCATTCAAATTGCTGTCAATAAAATCAAGGTCTAATTCATGGCAAAAAGCATTGATTCGTTGATCATTGATGAAATATTTGACTTTCAAATAATTTTGCTTTTTCGAAAATAATATCACTCCAACGTTAATAAATTCTTCGCGCTCTACTTTTGGAACTAATCGAAGAATGGCATACTCATATAAGATTTTTTCTGGCATTGTTCGCTTCGTTTATAAATAGTGCTGAATGTTGTAATCGTGTTTTGATAAATGTTTTGTAAACCGTTCTCATTTCTTCAAACGACGCATGTGTTACCTCTGTTTCTAACCATTCATCGGGAATTAAGTCTACAATTTTATCAATAATTTCATCATTTAGTAATGCTTTAAATTCGGTGTCAACTTCTTCAAGTTTTGTTGCATTTTTCAATAAAACATGATCTTTAATTGGTGCAAATGGAGCAATTGCTGCTTTTTCCCAATTGTCCCACGAATGATGGAAATAATAAGAAGCTCCATGGTCGATTAACCACAACTCTTTGTGCCACATCAACATATTTGTATTGCGAAATGTACGGTCGACATTTGTTAAAAAAGCATCTAACCAAACAATTTGAGAAGATAATTTATCATCAATTTTCATTACCGCAGGGTCATAATTGATTGCTCCAGACAAATAATGTAAAGCTAAATTTGTTCCTTCGCTAAATTTTAATAAATCTTGAATTTCCTCGTCTGCCTCCGATTGTCCAAAATATTCGTCCAATAAAGCAAAAACTAATTCAGGAACTTTAAAACCTAAAATACGAGCAATTTCACCTCCTAACAATTCAGAAATTAACATTCGAGGTCCATGCCCTGCGCCTTTAAATTTTATAACATATTTAAAACCGTCATCCGCATCAGCCAATGCAGGCAAAGAACCTCCTTCGCGCAAAGGTTGCAAATAGCGTTCTACAGTAACTGTTCTTAATTCAATCTCATTCATTGCCTAAAAATACGATGAAAAATTTAAAGTAATTTTCACATTAATAATTTTTATATGTGACTAATGTTATGGATTTTTGAAAGTTAAAGGTTTTAAAGAAAAAGATATTGAGTAAACTTGTAAAAATAGGAAGATTTGTAATGCGTAAAAGTATGCTAACCATTGGTATAATAGCGGCTTTCACTTTAGTTATCGCATTAATTATTCAGATTCTTACTTCTTACTATATTTACAACTATCAAGGGAATATTCCACAGGATTATCGAATAGCAGTTGTGTTTGGGGCAAAAATACAAGCAAATGGACAACCAACTCGTTTTTTGAAAGATCGTTTGGATGCTGCAATTCGACTTTATGAAGAAGATCAAGTGGATGTGATTTTACTTTCTGGAGAAAAAATCTATGAAAACTTCAATGAAATTGATGTAATGGAAAAATATTTATTGGATAGAGGGGTTAAGATTGAAGATACTTACCTTGATGGAGCAGGATTAGATACGTATAGTACAATTTATAGAACTAAAAATATCTTTCGATTTAATAAAGTGATTCTAATTTCTCAATCCTATCATCTCAAAAGAGCATTGTTTTTAGGGAAAGTTTTTGGTTTGGATTGTATTGGATATAATGCAGATAATGGACCTTATAAAACAGAAGGTAAACAGAGTTTTAGGGAGGTTTTAGCGAATATTAAAGCGTTGTTAGATATAGGGAAGGATAGAACACCCGAAGTGATTATAGCACCCAAAAAAGAATAAAAAAAACCGTTCAACTTTT
>NZ_CALGVK010000114.1:0-7696 GCF_937930195.1 uncultured Empedobacter sp. | reverse complement strand
GCAGCTTTTGCTTCTGCTTCTTTCTTTTCAGCTTCTTTGAGTTCTGAAATTTTGTTAATGACTACTTCACCGGAAGCTTGCTTTTGTTTAGCATCAGATCGGAATTCATTAACTAAAATATCGTAAGTTGGCACATCGATTTTAGAGTTCGGATTTTTCTCTACAGTTTTACCTTTCCCTTCTAAAAAGTCAACAGCTCTATCTATTGATATATTTAATTCTTTTAATACTTTACTTAATCTTATTGTTTCCGACATATGAAGCTAATCTCTTATTTTATTGTTTGCAAATGTATGAATTGTTTATGACTTGAGTATGAATTAATCTTCAAACTCTTCTTTTAACACACGAATAACGTCTAAGATTGTCTCTTCTTCTAAATCCGTACGTTTGATTAAGTCATCCACATCTTGTTCTAAGATACTTTTGGCTGTATCTAAGCCGATAGCACTAAATGCTTCGATTACCCATGCATCGATTTCGTCTGAAAATTCTGATAATTCTACGTCTTCGTCTTGGGCTCCTTCTCTGAAAATATCAATTTCCATTCCAACTACCTTAGAAGCTAAACGAACATTGTACCCCCCTTTACCAATTGCTTTCGAAACTTCGTCTGCATTTACATAAACTAAGGCTTTGTTTGTTTCTTCGTTAATTTCGATATTTGAAATTTTAGCTGGGCTTAAAGCTCGTTGAATGTATAAACTTTGGTTGTTTGTGTAGTTGATTACGTCGATATTCTCATTACGTAATTCGCGTACGATTGAATGGATACGAGATCCTTTCATTCCAACACAAGCTCCTACTGGATCGATACGATCATCATAAGATTCTACTGCTACTTTTGCTTTATCTCCAGGGATACGAACTACATTTTTGATGGTAATTAATCCGTCTAAAATTTCTGGAATTTCTTGTTCAAATAATTTCTCTAAGAATTTTGGTGATGTTCTTGATAAAATAATTTGAGGTTTTGCTCCTCTTAATTTTACATCATCTACAACAGCACGTAATGTATCTCCTTTTCTGAAAAAATCTGATGGTATTTGATTTTCTTTTGGTAAAATCATTTCGTTTTGCTCGTCATCCATTATAATCACTTGTTTGTGACGTACATAGTGGATTTCTCCCGTAACTACTTCTCCGATTAAACCTTTAAATTTTTCGTATAAATTAGAATTATCATGCTCCATTACCTTAGAAACCAATGTTTGGCGCAAAGTTAAAATAGCACGACGTCCTAATGCTTCGATCGGAATTTTTTCCGATACTTCTTCACCTACTTCAAAATCTGGCTCAATTTTACGTGCTTCAGACAATTCGATATCTGTTGCATCGTCTTCAGAAAAACCGTCTTCTACAACGATACGGTTATGCCAAATCTCTAAGTCTCCTTTATCAGGATTTACAATAATATCAAAGTTATCATCTGTACCATATTTCTTTTTCAAAACACTTTTCAATGTTTCTTCTAAGATGGCCATTAGCGTGATACGATCGATATTTTTATCGTCTTTAAAATCTCCAAAAGATTCGATTAATGCAAGATTGTCCATTAAACTTTATTTTTTTTAAAAGGTGACTTTTATTATCGCTTTCTTAATGTCAGCGTAATTTATTTTTTCTTCGTGTTCTACTGTAATTTTTCCTTTTCCTAATGGCTTCGGCTCGCGTGCTTCCCAAAAAACTGTAACACCTTCATCATCGGCCTCTACAATTTCGCCTTCTATCACTTTATCATTTAATGTAGCTTCTAATGTTCGACCTACATTTTTTACAAATTGACGTGGCATGGTTAATTCACTACCTACTCCAGGAGAAGAAACTTCCAACGCAAAATCACACTCTTCTCTATCAAGATTGTGTTCTACATGTCGGCTTATTCTTACAATTTCTTCGACTGAAAGACCTTCGTCTCCATCTGCTAAAATAATAATTTTATCATCTGGAGTGATTTTCCAATCGATTAGAAACAATGACGGATTCTCCGCGATTGCTTCATCTATTAGCTGTTTTACTTTATTTGAATCCATATACAACGAAAAAGAGAGCTATAACCAGCCCTCCTCCATTTATTTCTTTAAATTCTCTGCAAATATAGGTCATTTTTTTTTATTGACCTAATTTCAATCATTTAATCTATTTAATTCATGAGTTGATAAACGAATATTCCAATAAAAATTAAAGTCAATATCACGTCATACCCCGTCGTTAAAATAAAGCCTGTAAATGAACCAAATGCAGATTTTAAAGCAGATTTCGGGTTTGAGGCACTCAAAATTAATTCAGCCAATAGAGCTCCCAAAAAGGGTCCAATGATAAAACCTACCGGAGGAAAAAATAATCCGACAATTAACCCAACAACAGAACCCCAAATGCCATACTTCGTTCCGCCGAGTTTTTTGGTCATATAAATGGGTAATAAATAATCTAAAATAGCACCTATCAAAACAAATGAACCTGCAATAATTATTGTTCCCCAACCATAGCTACAATCTCCACTAAATTTAAACACTAACAATCCCACCAATGCCAAAGGTGCTCCTGGTAAAACTGGCAAAACTGTTCCAACTAACCCAACAACCAGTAAAATTCCACTGATAAGATTTAGTATACTATCGTTATCCATATTTTTCTGTATTTTTAAAACTGTAAATTTGCAAAATAAAATCTATTTAAAATTCAATTAACAGCTTATGCAAGATAAATCTTTTTACGAAGAAATTTCTGATGGTGTAAAATATTTTTTCAATCAATACTTCAAAATTGATCTGTCTGAAAATCTGTTCACTTTTTTAGAAGTTGTCATCTGGATCGCAATTCTATTTATATTAGATTTTATTCTGAGAGCGATTATTCTTCCTTTTCTCAAAAAAATAAAAAACTTCACCGAAAACGATTGGATGAAATCTTTGTACCGAAATAAAGTATTCGTTTCGCTTATTCATCTTATTCCAATCAGTTTTGCTTTAAGTATGAATCAAATTTTATTTAGAGATGACGGAAATGTATATATTGTTATTCAACGCATTACAGAATTAATCTCTTTAATTGTTTTCACTCAACTTATTTTTAGAGTAATTAATACAATAATAGATATTTACAATGTAGAAAATAGTTATACCACAGTTGGCGTAAGAACTTTTGGTCAGATGATGAAATTTATGATCACATTTTTCTCGATTATCTCTGGAATAATGATTTTATTCACCGTTGACAAAAACACAATTATTACAGTACTTGGAGCCTTAACTGCAGCGGTATTATTAATTTTTCGTGATGCTATTTTCGGATTCGTTTCTGGTTTACAAATTTCTTATTCTAAAATTGTAAAAGTTGGTGATTGGATTACAATTTCGAAAGGTGATATTGAAGGTATTGTAAAAGAAATTAACATCAACTTGGTAAAGATTGAAAAGTTTGATAAATCGATTGCGACTGTACCAACAGTGGATTTAGTTTCCTCTCAGGTAACCAATCATATGCCTATGATGGCAACAGGTACGCGCCAAATAAAACGTTCAATTTCATTTAATGTTAATTCGTTTCAATTTTGCAATGAAGATATGTTAAACCGTTTCGAAGATATTGCTTTAATTCACCAATATATTCAACAAAAAAGACATGAAATTTCGATTTACAATCAAAATATCGAAAATTCTGATCTTGATATCAATGGTAAAAACTTAACCAATATTGGTGTATTTCGCATCTATGTTGACTGTTATTTGAAGAGTTTAAAAACTGTATCACAAAAGGACCCAATCATCGTCAAACAATTACCTGTTTCGCCACTTGGAATGCCTTTGGAAATTGGTTGTTTTACGACTTCAGCGAATAATTTAGAATTCGAACGAATTCAATCCGACATTTTCGACCATTTATTAACAGCTTGTCGTAAATTTGACTTGGAAATTATGCAAAGCTTTTCGCTTTCTGACTTTAAAAAATTATAATATAAAAATCATGACTAAATTAAGTGTTAACATAAATAAAATTGCTACTATTCGTAATGCGCGTGGTGGAAATACGCCAAATCTTGTAGAAGCAGCTATTAAAATTCAAGAATTTGGTGGACAAGGTATTACGATTCATCCTCGTCCTGACGAGCGTCATATTCGTTACCAAGATGTCTATGATTTAAAACCTGTGATCACTACAGAATTTAATATCGAAGGAAAACCAATTGATAGTTTTATGGAATTGGTTTTAAATTCGAAACCAGAACAAGTTACCTTAGTTCCTGATGCAGAAGATGCAATCACTTCTAATGCTGGTTGGGACACAATCAAACATTTTGATTATTTGACAGATGTGATTAAAACGTTTAAAGATGCTGGAATCAGAACCTCTATTTTCTTAGATCCAAATCCTGCATTAATTGAAAGTGCTGCTAAAACTGGTGCAGATCGAATCGAATTGTATACAGAAGAATTTGCTACACAATATGGGTTAGGAAATCTTGAAGCGATTAATCCATACAAAGAAACCGCAAAATTAGCGATAGAAAATGGATTGGCTGTAAATGCGGGTCACGATTTGAGCTTAGATAACATCGAATTTTTTATTCGTGAAATTCCTCAAATTTCAGAAGTTTCAATTGGTCACGCACTAATTTCAGAAGCTTTGTATTTAGGTTTAGAGAATACCATTCAAGCATATTTACGTAAAATTGAAGTAGCAAATTTGTAGAAAAATGACAGAAATCTTACACAGTAAAATTGTTGGTTTTGGTGAAAAACATTTGTTGATTTTTCATGGTTTATTCGGACAATTGGACAATTGGAGTACATTGGGAAAACAATTTGGAGAGCATTTTACAACTCATCTAATTGATTTGCGCAATCATGGACGTAGTTTTCATAGCGAAGATTCGTCTTTAGCTGCCATGACGCAAGATATTGTGAATTACATGGAGGCTCATTCTATCGAAAAAGCTCATTTATTGGGACATTCTTTGGGTGGACGAATTGTTATCGATTTTGCTATGATTCATCAAAATAGATTAGATCATTTAATTGTCGCTGATATGGCTCCAAAAGCTTATCAACCTCATCATAATGCAATTTTTAAAGCCTTGAAATCTGTCGATTTTGATCAAGTTGAAACACGAAAAGATGTGGAAAAAACATTGGAACAATATATTCCAGAAATGGGTGTCCGTCAGTTTTTATTAAAAAACGTTTACCATGCTGATAATGGTCAATACACATTTCGTTTCAATTTAGACGTTTTGGATAATTTTTACCAAGAAATGATTGGAACAGATTTATTAAAAGGTGAATTTGATGGACCAACTTTATTTTTGGGCGGCGCAAAATCAAATTACATTATGCCAGAAGATGAAATGATCATTTGCGAACGTTTTCCGAATGCAGAAATCAAGAAAATTGCAAATGCAGGACATTGGTTACATGCAGAGAATCCGAAAGATTTTACAACAGAAGTTTTAAATTTCTTATTGGATAAATAATAATAGAAAAGCGAAATTCGATGTAGGGTTTCGCTTTTTTTTAAAAAAATAAACTTAGTAAGTCATTCTAAACTTCTCGAAGCGCAAAATCACATCAAATTTAAATCTCTCTAAACTTTTCTACATCAAACTTTATCAAATCATTTGATTGAAGTTTTTGATTAGAAAAAGTCAACAATTCTAAATTTTGATAAGCAAAACGAATTAAATAATCTCGTCCTTGAAATTTAGATGAAATCACTTTTCCTTCGAAATTTCCATTAGCTGAAATAACAATTTCTTCGGGATAAACAACAACCGTAGAAGAGGAAACTATTCCCAAATCTTGCGAACGCTTTAACAGATTCACATAACCAAAAAGCTTGGCAACATATTCTGTTTTCGGAAATTCGCGCACGTTTTCTACCTCATTAAACTGAATCATTTTTCCATTCTGTAAAACTAAAATTTTATCCGACGTATAAAATGCATCATTCAAATCGTGTGTTGTAAAAATGACAGTAATTTGATGCTCTTTACACCAATCCATTATTTTTTCGCGAATGCTAAGTTTCAAGGTTTGATCTAAATTAGAGAAAGGTTCGTCTAATAACAAAATCTCAGGTTGTTGCGCCAAAGCTCTTGCAATAGAAACACGTTGTCGTTGACCACCACTTAATTTATTGGGTAAAATATGTTTAAACTCTAACATTTCAACCACCTTTAAGGCTTCATCAATTTGTTGTTGTTTCAATTCTAAATCAAAATTGCTTAAATGTTTCCCTACATTTTCACCGACCGTAACAAAATCTAATAAATCATAATCTTGCGCTACATATTTCATCATTTTATGACCTGGAATGATATTATAAGCTGGACCACGCAACTTTTTTTTATTATATTTAATTTCGCCTTTATCAAAATCAAACAAGCCATAAATCAGCTTCAGTAAGGTCGATTTTCCACTTCCACTTTCACCAATAATACTAATCACTTCCCCTTTATTAACCTCGAAATTAATATCATCTATTACTTGCTCTTCGAAATCTGGATAATTGAAACTGAGTTGCTTTATGTTTAGCACGATTAAATAAATTTTCTTATTTTTGGCTAAGGTATTTAGAATTATTCAATATTAAATAAATGTTTAATTATTTACTTTATTGATATAAGTCAATACAAACAATCAATTTATATTATAATTTTGTATAAAATTTAAAATAAGCAATATGAAAAAATTATTTTTAGGATTAGCTGTTGTTTCTGCTGTTGTATTAACATCTTGTGGAGGAAATACTGAAACTAAAGTTGCTACAGAAGCTCAAGAAGGAGCTACTGCATCTGAAGGAGCTGCTGAGTTTGCTGTCGACACGACTACATCTATTGTAAACTGGAAAGGCGGAAAAACTTTTGATGATATCAACAAACCAGAAGAAGGTCACTACGGAATCGTAAAATTACAAGAAGGAACTGTTAATGTAAATAACGGTGTTTTAGAATCAGGTAAATTTGTTGCTGATTTTACTTCTTTCGAATCTAAAGATTTAGACGCTGATGCTGAAAGCAAAGGAAAATTAGATGGTCACTTAAAATCTCCTGATTTCTTAGACGTTGAGAAATTCCCAACTGCAACTTTCGAAATTACAGAAGTAAAAGCAATTGAAGGAGGTGATTACAATTCAGAAATTTCTGGAAACTTAGATTTCCGTGGAGTTCCTAAAAATGTTACGTTCAAAGCTAATGTAACTGTTGATGCAGATGGTGTAACAATCAAATCTGAAGAGTTCGGAATCAACCGTAAAGACTTCGGAATTACTTTCGTTGGAGGAGCTGGATCTATCATCAAAGACGAAGTTTTATTACAAGTAGATTTATCTGCTAAAGCTGCTGCTGCAACAGAAGAAGCTGCAAAATAATCGGATTAAAAGTCAATCATTATTATAAAAGTCACCTATCCAAAATAGGTGACTTTTTTAGTTAATCACAGAAAATAAAAATTTCTTAACTATTTTTTGTGAAAATTAAATGAACTTAATTATATTCGTACTCATAATTAATAACATACATTAACAAAACAATGAAAACAATTAAGTTCTTCCATCCGGATGAAACATTTAATTATAATATTGAAAAATCTTTATGTAAAGTGGTTTTTCAAGGAAATAAAAAATGTTTGTTGGTAGAAATACATTCCACTGATGACTTAGAACATGTAGAAGGAGATTCGTTACAAAATGATTTTCC
>NZ_CALGVK010000113.1:0-4807 GCF_937930195.1 uncultured Empedobacter sp. | reverse complement strand
ACAAAGAAAATAATCAAAAAATAATTCTTAATAAATAAAAAAAATCTCGCAATTGCGAGATTTTTTTTATTTATTCATTTGTTTTAGAATAGACAATGTTTTTTTATCTGTCTGATCTGCATAAAAAAACTTCAACACATCTTTGATAATTTTCTCTTTTGGAGCGATGAAGTTAAATAAAGTCAAGCTCGATTTTAGTTTCATTGCATCATTTTTTCCAAAAATTAATTGAGGAATAACTCCTTTATGACGCATTAATAGTACAGACAAAACTTCTAAATAATTTTCCCAAAGTTCTTCATCCTTCACAAAAGCTCTCGCTTCTTCTTGTGAAGAAATCGAAAACTCTAATGACGAATCACTCGAACCTAAACCAGCAAGTTGAGGAAACATAAAAACCATCCAATTCGTTTGCTTTTTCCCGGCATGAACTTCCATCAAAATTTCGTCGTACACAAAGCTTTGTGCATCATGAAATCGTTTCAAATTAAATTTATCGTTTGGATCTTTTTGTTTGATTAAATCTCCTATTTTCATCTTTTATTTACTAAAATAAGGAAGCAAAGATAAATCTTAATTTAGTAACAAACTTATAATTATATTAGACAATATTTATTATTTTTATTTTTTATTCAACTAATTATGAAATTTCACTTAAAAAACTTATCACTTCTACTTCTCCTATTTTTAATTACCAATTCTTGTCAATTTTATAGCAATACAAAAGAATACAAAAAAAGCGCTGTTGTATTTATGGACAACATTATGAATGGCAAGATTGATGAAAACATTGATTTATTTGCTTTAGAACATGAAGGAATGAAAAACATGGATAAAAATGTTTTGAACGAAGGTCTGTATCAATTCAGAACTGATATGATATCCCAATACGGAAAAGAGGTGGAATTTACTTTTTTAGGCGCAAATAAACATTATTCGACCAACAACAATACTATTCCAAATTCTACAAATGTTAATATATTATTTCAGAATGATAAAAATTATGGTATTATAAAATTCATTTACGATGATAATACCAAGAAAGTTTTAAATGTAAGTCCAGAATTTTCTAATCAACCTCTGCCTTCAATGGTGTTATTTTATGCTGTTGCAATTATAGGTTTAGCGATTCCTATTTTTAATATTTATGTGTTTAATATGATCAGAAAAAGTCAATTAAAACTTAAATGGTTAAAATATATTGCTTTAATATTTTTAAATTTTCCGACTATTAAATATGCGCCATTAGATGGTTTTGATTTTCAGTTTTTTAATTTTCAGTTGCTTGGTTATGGTTTCAACTTTGCATCAATCTTTTCTACTTTAGCAATTGCCTTACCAATCGGTGCGATTTATTGGTTTTGGAAATTAAAGAAGATTCAAAAAGAACAAGAATACAATCAATTCGCTGAACAATTGATAAATGAATAAAAAAAATGCCTCATCAATCATGAGGCATTTTTTCTATATTTATTTTATACAATAATTACATTCTTTCTGGAACACCTATTCCTAATAAACGTAACGAATTTTGAATTGTATTGGCAACCCATTGAGAAAGATACAAACGGAAATTTTTCACATTTTCATCTTCATTTTTCAAGATTGGATTATTTTGGTAGAACGAGTTAAATAATTTCACCAATTCGTACACATAATTCGCAATCAACGCTGGACTCATTTCCACAGCTGCTTTATTAATCGTATCTTCAAAATCATATAATGCACGAATAATTTCTTTTTCTGCATCATTCAATTGAATAGAATTTGCATCAAACTCTTTTGGAGATTCTTTTCTCAACAAAGATTGAATACGTGCAAACGTATATTGAATAAATGGTCCTGTATTACCATTAAAATCTACTGATTCTTTTGGATCAAATAAAATACGTTTCTTCGGATCTACTTTCAAAATATAATATTTCAAAGCTCCCATCGCAATTGTTTCGTACAATTCAGCTTTTTCATCTTCCGATAAGCCATCCAATTTACCTAACTCTTCCGAAATTTCTTTGGCTGTTATGTATACATCTTCCATCAATTCGTCCGCGTCGACAACTGTACCTTCACGAGATTTCATTTTACCATTTGGTAAATCAACCATTCCGTATGATAAATGATGTAAAGCATCTGCCCAAGAAAAACCTAATTTTTTAAGGATTAAGAATAAAACTTTGAAGTGATAATCTTGCTCATTTCCTACAACATACGTCAATTCTTCTAACGTTGGATTGTTCTTGAAACGCTCTACAGCAGTTCCTAAATCTTGTGTTATATAAACTGAAGTTCCATCTGAACGTAAAACTAATTTCTCATCCAAACCATCTTCAGTCAAATCAATCCAAACAGAACCGTCATCTTTTTTGAAGAAAACACCTTTGTTTAAACCTTCTTCAACAATATCTTTACCTAAAATATACGTATTTGATTCGTATAAATATTCGTCAAAAGCAACCCCAAGACGTTTATATGTTTTCGCAAAACCATCGTACACCCAACCATTCATCGTTTGCCATAGCTCAATCACTTTCGGATCATGTGCTTCCCATTGGCGCAACATTTTTTGAGCTTCTAAAAAAATTGGAGCCTCCTTTTTTGCTTCTTCTTCCGTTTTTCCTTGCGCTACCAATGCTTTGATCTCTTCGCGGTAATGTTTATCAAATTCTACATAATATTTTCCAACCAAATGATCGCCTTTCATATTTGTAGATTCTGGTGTTTCATCATTTCCAAATTTTTCCCATGCAATCATCGATTTACAAATGTGAATCCCACGATCGTTGATAATTTGTGTTTTGATCACATTATTTCCTGCCGCTTCTATAATTTGAGCAACCGAAAAACCTAACAAATTATTACGAACATGTCCTAAATGCAGCGGTTTGTTTGTATTTGGAGAAGAATATTCTACCATCACAGTTCTCGAATTCTCGTCAACTTTCGTAATTCCGAATGTAGCGTTTTGAGCATTTTGAGCAAAATTTTCTAAAAAATCTACAGAATTTAAGCTCATATTCAAGAAACCTTTTACAACATTAAATGCTGTAATTTTATTATTTTCGACCAAATTTTCACCGATTTTAGTACCGATATCTTCTGGTTTACCTTTCAAAGTTCTAATTAATGGGAAAACAACTAATGTATAATCACCTTCAAATTCTTTCCTTGTAAACTGAATTTCAACAGATTCTGGGTTAATTTGATAAACGTTTTGAATCGCTTCTAAAACATTCTGTGTGATGTATTGTTTTAAACTCATTTTATTCCTTTTTACTTAATCGAAATGCAAAAGTACAAAGATTAGACGAATTTAAACGGATTGCTCATTGAGTTTTTAAGAATTCATCAAGAAAACTTATCTTTGCCAAATGAAAGCTACATTCGCGGATTTCGAATTAACAAAACAATTGAATTCAGCTTTAGAAAAGTTGAATATCACAACCCCTACTCCAATACAAGAAAAATCGTTCAGACCGATTCTTTCTGGACGTGATATAATGGGTATTGCACAAACAGGTACAGGTAAAACATTGGCTTATTTATTGCCTTTGCTGAATACCTATCAATTTTCTAAAACAAATCAACCAAAGATTGTTATTCTGGTTCCGACTCGCGAATTAGTGGTTCAGGTGACTGATATTTTAGAACAATTAACTGAGTTTATCAATGTTCGTGTGCTTGGTATTTATGGAGGTGTTAACATTAACACACAAAAATTATTGGTCTACGAAGGTGTCGATATTTTGGTTGGAACACCAGGACGTGTATTGGATTTAGCGATTGACAATATTTTATCATTCAAAGAAATGAAAAAATTAGTGGTGGATGAATTTGACGAAATGTTAAGTTTAGGTTTTCGCCCGCAATTGATTCATTTGTTTACCATGATGAGTGATAAACGTCAAAACATTCTATTTTCTGCAACAATGACTGATCAAGTTGATGATATGTTGCATGAATACTTTAAAAATCCTGTCGAAATTTCTTTAGCTCGTTCGGGAACACCATTAGAAAAAATAGCTCAAGCAGCTATTGCAGTAGAAAACTTCAATACGAAATTAAATTTAGTTAGCTATCAATTAGAAGATAAAGCAAAATTTGAAAAAGTTTTGATTTTTGCAAACAATAAGAAACATGCAGATTTAATCTTTAATCATTTAGACGAAATTTATCCTGATGAATTTGGTGTTATACATTCGAATAAATCGCAAAATTATCGTTTGAGAACGATGGAAGCTTTTTCTCGAGATGAATATCGTGGTATTATTACAACTGATATTATGGCGCGTGGATTAGATATTCCTGATGTAACCCATGTTATCAACTTTGAAATTCCTGATGTACCAGAACAATATATTCATCGAATTGGACGTACAGGTCGTGCAGATAAAAAAGGTGAAGCTATTTCTTATTTTTCTGAAAAAGAAATTGAACGATTAGATGCTATTGAAGAATTGATGAACAAAGAGATTGATGTACTTCCCTTCCCTGAAGACAAAGTAAAAATTAATCCTGTAAAACGTGAATTCGAAAAAGAAGTTGTAAAAATGAAAGCGCTTACAACTGTAAAAATTGAAGAGCGTGGCGCTGCTTTTCACGAGAAAAAAGATAAAAATAAAAAGGTGAATTTAGGTGGTCCTACAAAACGTAAGCCACCAAAATCTAAACCTAAAAATCGTGGTCAGCAAAAACAAAAAGCAAAAGCACGTAAAAAAGGAAAATAATAGAAAAGCGACCAATAGGTCGCTTTTCTTATTTTAAAATGTGTTTGAACGGCATTGATATCATCCTTGACCAAATAAACATA
>NZ_CALGVK010000112.1:0-2914 GCF_937930195.1 uncultured Empedobacter sp. | reverse complement strand
TTAGAAGATATCATAAGGATTCATATCAAGTAAATTTGAATAGTAATAAAAAAATAGCGCAAAATCAATTTCATTATTATTATGATACTTATAAAGAAACCATTGATTTGAATATATCCAAATTATCACGTGAGTTTTTAATTTCAAATGCCATGACATGTTTTTTTAAAAATAAGAAAATGTTAAAACAAATTAGTAAGAAGGAACTATATTATTATATTATTAAAGAATTCGGACTATTAAAAGGATTAAATAAAATAAGAATTATCGAATTTTCAATCTAAACTAAATGATCCCCAAAATAATACATTACTGTTGGTTAGGAGGAAATCCAAAACCCGCATCTTTTTATATCTGTTTAAACAGTTGGAAAAAAGCACTTCCTGATTACGAGATTATGGAATGGAATGAATCAAATTTCGATATCAATTGTTGCGAATATGTAAGATTAGCTGCAGAGAATAAAAAATGGGCATTTGTTTCTGATTATTCACGGGCATTAGCTTTGTATCAATATGGAGGTATTTATATGGATATTGATGTTGAGGTAAAGTTTTCGTTGGATGAATTTTTAATTCATCGTGCATTTTCTGGTTTTGAGATTAAAGGTTCACCTTTTACAGCACTTTGGGCAACAGAAAAAGGACATCCTTGGGCAAAACGAGTAATAGATTTCTATGATGAGAAAACAAGTTTCGACTTAACAACCAATACCGTTTTTGTATCAGATTTATTGGTAAACGAATACGGAATTGATCCAGATAAAGATGAATACCAAGAAGGAAAAGATGGAATAGTAATTTATCCATCCACTTATTTCTGCTTAGACCTACCTAAAAATTATGCAACACATCATTTTGTAGGAACTTGGCACGAACGAGATACTCCAAATCCATTTAAAGACTACGTACATGCTTATCATAAAGCAAAAGAATTTGCTGAAATAAAAAATGGGAAAGCAGAAATACATAATGTTATACATAATATGAAGATGTTAAATGCGAATGATATTTTAGATCAAATACCTCTTAAAACAATTATAAAATACTTAATTCATCAACTAACTAAACGATAATATGATAGCCATAGTCTACGGTACTCGACCAGAATTTTTGAAAGTATATCCAATTATACTTGAAGCTAAAAAAAGAGCGCTTGCATTTATTACAATTAATACAGGGCAACACACTACAATGTTGACTGAAATGGAAGAGTTGTTCGGTTTCAAACCAAATTATACTTTGAAATCTCAATCAAATGCGTATTCAAATTCAAATTTATTAGCGAAACTAATTGATAGTATTGCAGAGGTTGTCAAATCAAATGCTATTGAGAAAATAATAGCACAAGGTGATACGTTTACTGTTTTAGCCTCTTCAATAGTTGCTTTTTTAGAAAAAAGAGAATTTTATCATATCGAAGCCGGTTTAAGAACGGATGATATACGTTTTCCATTTCCAGAAGAATACAATCGCAGAGTCGTTTCTTTAACAAGTGAAATTAATTTTGCACCTACTCCATTAGCCAAAGAAAATTTATTAGAGGAAAACATTTCTGAAGAAAGAATTATTGTTACAGGTAATACAATAATTGATTTGTTAACTTATGTATTGGAGAAAGAGAATATCTCGTTGACTAAAGGACATGATATTTTTATTACTGCTCACCGAAGAGAAAATATCAGCGAAAATATGTTTTCGATTTGCGATGCGATAAAAGAATTGGCGTTAGAAAATCCTTCGATTACATTTAATTGGAGTTTACATCCTAATCCCAAAACGAGAGAATTTATCTTTAAAACATTTAGCGATATTCCACAAAATATAAAGTTTGTAGAACCTCTAAATTATATTGAAGCTGTTAAATTAATGGCAAAGTCAATGCTTATTATTTCAGATTCGGGAGGTATTCAAGAAGAAGCACCTACTTTACAAAAAAGAGTGATTATACTTAGAGAAGAAACAGAACGTCCTGAAGTACTAGACTGTGGTTGTGGTATTCTTGTTGGAGCAGATAAGGAAAAAATTAAAGAAGAGTTTTATAAAGAATTAGAAAAAGGCGATAATAATTTTATTAATCCATTCGGAAGTGGAAATGCATCTCAGTTAATTTTAGATCATTTATTATGATAATAGGTAAGGGGCTAATTGCATCTCAATTTTTGGAACATGATCGAGAAGATGTGGTATTTTTTGCGTCGGGTGTTTCAAATTCATCAGAGCAAGATGAACAACAATTTAAACGGGAATTGGACTTGGTTTTAGAAACAATCGCCCAATATCCTACTCAATTATTGGTTTATTTTAGTACGTGTTCCATTTATGATTCTTCTAAATATAACAGTCCATATGTGCTGCATAAGTTGCATATCGAAGAAGTAATCAAACAAAATACAGCCAATTATCTTATTCTTAGAATTAGTAATGCGGTTGGAATAGGAGGAAACCCTAATTTGTTGATGAATTATCTTTATCGCCAAATTATAACGAATCAACAATTGAATGTGCACCAACACGCGACACGTAATCTAATTGATGTAGAAGATGTTAAGGATATTACGCTTCAATATATTCAGTCTAACCGTTGGAATAGAATTGTGAATGTGGCTTATGCCGAAAATTACTTTATACCAGAAATAGTAGAAGCCTTCGAGGAAATACTACAAAAACCTGCGATGAAGTTAATGGAAAATAAAGGGGAGCATTATTCAATAGATATTCATGAATTGCAGTATCAATTTTCTATTCAAGATAAAGAAGCGTATTTGAATAATTTAATTAAAAAGTATTATGTCAGAGATTAAATTAGCAATAGTTATCCCGTATTATAAATTAACTTTTTTTGAAGAGACATTGATTTCTTTGCAAAATCAATCAAATCAAAATTTTAATCTGTATATAGGAGACGATTCAAG
>NZ_CALGVK010000111.1:0-11369 GCF_937930195.1 uncultured Empedobacter sp. | reverse complement strand
TTTTAATTCATTAAAAACAGCTTTTTTGATTTATTTGTTTTCATTTTTATTTTTATTCTTCTGGCATGGCTTGCCATTTTTTGTAAAGATTAATAATGAAATAAAAACTTATCGCAAATAAGATTGGATTAATAAATAGAAAGATTTCTGATAATTTTTGCAACATCAATAATTCATTATTTGTTTGTCTCAAATCATAAATTCCAATTCCTGAATTAGGATTATACAACATTTCTGCTCGAATATCGGTGTAAAAACTCAACATCGCAATAGCGATAAAGATATTTGTCGCAACAAACCAATTTAGATTAACACCTGTTAGAACTTTGTATTTTTTGGAACGCAATCCTAAAATTATAATCACAATAAATGCAATGTAGAAAAACAATAAAATAATGTAGGGTGTATATTTTGTGTGACCAATACTCGCATCAATAGAAATTCCGAAAACACTTCCAAGAATTCCTAAGATTCCTGATCCAATCAAGGAAATTAACCAAACTTTGAACGAACTAAATCTAAACGAAATAACAAGAACAGTAAAAATTAAAGCGGTTAACAAATAGTGCTGAATATGATTTAACCAAGTGGATTGATATTTCGAAAACTCAATGTTTTCATATACCCTGTTCAAACTATCTTGGTTTATGTAATCTTTTTGCTTTCTGTTTTCGTCTTGGTATGAATTAATATAATCAAGTTTATGATCAATAAAATAATAGGGATATTGAGGAATATAATCGATCCATTTTTTATGTTTGAACTGATAACCAATTTCTTGTTTTTTGAGTAAATCAGTATAATTATTCAATAAATTTTCAATTTCTTTACGATCATTTTTTTGTAACAAAGCCATCCATTGTTCATCGTAAAATTGATGATTAAAAGTTGAATCTTTCGGGTTTTGGAATGTTAAAAAACTATAGTTGTATAAACTCGCTAAATTGTAATAAACGTTTGGATTTTCAGCAGTTGAAACTTGTGCTGAAACAGAATCTATAGCATAAACTGGTTCTGAAGCTACATAAGTAGCTTCCATCGCTGGATTATATTCATTAGATTTTACTTTGAATAATGGTTGATATATTTCATTAAAAATAATTTTAGAATAACTTTTACGTTGAGGAAAATGATTTGCTAATAAAGTTTCAAATTCTGGGTTTCTAAAATAAGGTTTTAAAAAAGCATTATACGAATATGTCGGATTTTCTCTTAAATATTCCTTTTTGTTTATTTCATACAATTCCTTTGTTTCTTTTTCTGAAACCAACGAATCAAAAACAGAAACAGGCAAATTTCTCGAATAATTATCATAACCAAAAGTTGGTTGTAATGCAAAACCTTGCGCACGGTTGATGACATCAATATCTTTCAAATATTGTTCTTCTGACATATAATTTGAAACGCGTAATTTCAATCCAGTTTTAAACGAATTTGGAACATACATCATCAAAAAGAAGATGAAGAAAACAGCTAAAAACTCTTTGAACAAATAGTTTCTTGAAGTTGGATAATTTGATTTGAAACGATTATTTTTAAAATAAAAGTAAAGCCAAATAACCGTAATTAATACACCTATTAAAATATAAAAAAATATAGTTCCTGAATTGAAAAAGGTTTCATATAATGCACTTTCTTGTAGTTGAGATTTTTTATTGAAAAATAAAAAACCATTGATAAATGCAATAAGATTAAAAATAAATACAGTTAGTAAAATCCAAATAAATTTCAGATTCCAAATCAACGGATATTTTGTTATTAAAGTTTGATTTATTTTTTTAAACATAATTTATTTAGTTTTAATTGACAAAAAAGCGACGACTTGACTTCGAAATATCTCTGATGTATTTTACTTTTAAGGTTGATTTTCCTATTTCTGATAGAATATTATTTATCGAAATTCCCTTATCAAAATAAGCAATATACGAACCTCCGTTAAATTTGATTTGCTTAATTTCAATACCCGATAAAGCTGTTAATAACTCTTCTTTTGTATTATCAACATCTATTTCAACAATCGTAAATTCTCCTTCCAAATCATTTGTATCTCCTTGTATTTTAAGTTTTCCTTGTTCTAAAAATAGAACCTCTGTAGATACTTTTTCAACTTCATACAATTGTTGAGAACTCAATATAACACCAAATGGATTTCGGATAGATTGCGATAAAAACTTCAAATCTTCCAGAATAATTTGTTGTGCTAAAATATCCAAATTAGCCAAAGGTTCGTCTAACAACAAAACTTTTGGACGACGCAATAATGTTCGCGCCAGCTCGAATCTCATTTTATAACCAGACGACAATTGTCGCCATTGCAAATCTTTGTAAGACCAAAGTCCCAAACGAGCCAACATTACATTGGCCAACAACCAATTTTCTTCGCTATAAATATCATAACAGCTTAATGTAAATTGCAGATTTTCCATCAACGAACCGTACAAAACTTCGATACGTTGCGGTACATAAACTAACTTCGTTTTCAGTTCGTAACTAAACGATTTTGCTGTAGAAAATTGGTAATTGATATCACCAGCAGTCGGTTTTAGTTCGCCACAAATCAAACGCAATAAAGTCGTTTTTCCATTTCCATTTTCACCAACCAAACCAACAACTTCTCTCGATTTGAGATCAAATGTTATGGGATGAAGTTTAAAATTTCGACGATGATATGCTTTTTCAACATTGTTCGTTGAAATCAAAATTTCCTCATTTTGATAAGCTGGAGGAGTCGCTTGTTTTAACTTTTCAACAAGTTCTAATGCCTTAGTTTTTTTATGATCGTTGGTTGATTTTTCGTCGTAATATAAATCTGAATACGAAATAATCTCTTTGTAAAAAGATATTTTATCCAAATCCAAGACACAATCAATCAAGCGTCGATATCCCAAATCGAGATCGTTATGATTCAAATGATTTTCTACTTCGTTTAGGCGTTGGTTAAATTCATTCATAAACTGAAAATTAGTTCATTACGAATATAACAAAGCTTTATTTCAAATAAAATAGCTAATTGTAGTTATATTTCAATTTCAACATTTTTTGATAAACTATCTTAATTACTTTTTAATTCATTTAAAATGAATAATTTATAATTAACAATTTTAGTATAATTGACTTATTTAAATTCAAAAAAATGACTTATTCACAAGTTTTAATAAACTACGTTTATAAGCTTTTAATTTATTTAAATACAATCATTTACTATTAACAAAATAGTATAATTCTATCTTACAAACAATTATTTGATAACTCAGTTAAAAAGTAGTTAATTTATTCATTATAAATATATTACTATCAACAATTATCAAAACTGATTTTTTTTAGAATCACATTGTGAAAAGATGTTGAGATTTCTCAATACTTTGAAATGTCAGAAATTTAATGTCATTCAAAAAAATATTATTCTGAACGAAACGATAGTAAAGTGAAGAAGCTACTCATGAAAAAGTAAAGTTCAATGAATTCAAAAACATAAAAAAAGCCGAGCAAAAGCTCGACTTTTATTTATGTTGAAAAAATGTTGTTTCTTAATTTAGAATTGCAGCAACTCCTGGTAATTCTTTACCTTCAAGTGATTCTAACATTGCACCACCTCCAGTTGAAACGTAACTCACTTTGTTGTCGTAACCAAATTGTTTTACGAAAGCAACAGAATCTCCTCCGCCAACTAAAGAGAAAGCGCCATTTGCTGTAGCTTCTGCAATTGCATCACCTAAAGCAACCGTTCCTTTTGCGAAATTTGACATTTCAAAAACACCTAAAGGACCATTCCAAAGTATTGTTTTCGAATTTTTAATCACTTCTGCATTTTGTTTGATTGTTTCATCAGCAACATCCATTCCCATCCATCCATCAGGAATCTCACCAACTTTTGTCACTTGTGTATTCGCTTCGTTACTAAAATTATCAGCAATCAAATTATCGATTGGCAAATATACTTTTACGTTATGTTTTTCACATTCAGTTAAAATTTCTTTCGCTAAATCTAATTTATCGTCTTCAACCAACGAATTTCCAATTTTTCCTCCATTCGCTTTAACGAAAGTATATGTCATTCCACCACCAATAATCAAGTTATCAATAACAGGTAAAATATTGTTGATAATTGTAATTTTAGAAGACACTTTAGCTCCTCCAAGTATCGCTGTTACAGGTTTTTCACCATCAGCTAACACTTTGTTAATAGCTGTTAACTCCTGTTCCATTAACAAACCAAAACATTTATTTTCTGGGAAAAAATCTGCAATAATTGCTGTAGAAGCATGCGCACGATGTGCTGTTCCGAAAGCATCGTTCACGTAAATATCTCCAAATTGAGCCAAAGCTTGTGCAAAATCTTTGTCACCAGCTTCTTCTTCATTGTGGAAACGGACGTTTTCTAATAATACAACTTGGCCTGATTTTAGATTATTAACTTTTTGTTTCGCATCATCGCCAATAACGTCATTTGCAACAATTACATCAACGCCAAGAATTTCTGAAACTTTAGATGCAATGTGTTTTAATGAATATTTATCATTGAATTCTCCTTTTGGACGTCCTAGATGACTCATTAAGACAACTGCTCCACCATCCTTCAATACCTTATCGATCGTTGGTTTGGCAGCTCTAATTCGTGTATCATCGGTAACATTTAAGTTTTCGTCTTGTGGAACATTGAAATCTACACGGATTAATGCTTTTTTATTTTCGAAATTGTAGTCGTTGATTGTTTTCATTTTTTGCTTTTGAAATTTGTACTTCACAAAAGTAATCAAAGTTTCATTTTCGCACTTAAAATCATTCAATACAATTTTCAACTATTAACAATTCATATATATTATAATAGATTAATTAATTTTTAAATTTTAAAAAAAAGAAAAATGTTACTACTATTAGCACTGTTAATATGTGGATAACTAAAGTGAGATAAATTTTATTTAATAGCAATTAACAAGCTATTATTCGTAATTTTGTTTTGTAATGAAAGAGTTAGATCAGCTATCAACAATTAATCATTTTGGT
The DNA here is from genome assembly GCF_937930195.1 of uncultured Empedobacter sp. Classification (NCBI taxonomy): domain Bacteria; kingdom Pseudomonadati; phylum Bacteroidota; class Flavobacteriia; order Flavobacteriales; family Weeksellaceae; genus Empedobacter; species uncultured Empedobacter sp. Next base: position 6,365 of record NZ_CALGVK010000111.1, on the reverse strand, counting down.
TGATAAACAACTTTTGTTAAAAAGAAGTTTTGTGAAAACTATCAATAACCGTGTGCAAATCTTTTGTGCCAAAATGAAAACTTTCACTTGACTTGTATTGATTTATTTCTAATTGATTTTTTGAATCAGATTTCCAAATTTTTGTATCGAAAAGTTATTAGTTTTATTCAATCATCTTTTAACAAGTTGTTACTTTTACTTAACGTTTGATTTACAATTATTTAAAACAAAAAACAAAAAACACCTGTTAATTAAATGAAAATTGCAATCGGAGCGGACCATGCTGGGTTCGATTATAAGGAGAAATTAGTACCCTTTTTAACAAGTCAAGGATTTGAGGTTGAGGATTTTGGAACGTTCTCAACAGCAAGTGTTGATTACCCTGATTTTGCACATCCAACGGCACAAGCTGTAGAAGATGGAAAAGCAGATTTCGGAATTTTGATTTGTGGTAGTGCGCAAGGCGTTACCATAACTGCAAATAAACACCAAGGAATTCGTGCTGCATTGTGTTGGATGACGGATATAGCTCGTTTGGCTCGTCAACACAATAATGCAAATGTATTGACTTTGCCTGCTCGTTTTATTGCGTATGAATATGCAGAAGAAATTGTGAATACTTTTTTAGCAACAGAATTTGAAGGTGGTAGACACCAAGGACGTGTAGATAAAATAGCGTGTTCTTGTAACGGATAATTTTATATAGGTACATATAAGATAAAAAATCGGTCAATTCGTAAGAGTTGATCGATTTTTATTTTAAATATTAAACCTAAAATAATTTATAAGTTTAAATATTAAATAATAATTAATAAATTACATTTGTAATTAACTATTTTTAAACTAATTTAAGTCAATAGTAAATTTTATATAAAAAGCTGTTCTATTTTTACACCCAGAAAGAATTTAAAGATTAAAAGATGAGCAGAGCATTATTACTTCGAGAACAAGCAATTTCTTATGTTAAAGAAGAATTCTCTAAAGGATTACAAAAAGAATTAAACATAATTCCTGTGTCAGGACCATTGGTAGTTTTGGATGGTACAGGAATTAATGATGATTTGAATAGTATCGAAAGACCTGTAAAATTTCCGATTAAATCTTTAAATGATCAGCATGCTGTAGTTGTACATTCTTTGGCTAAATGGAAACGTATTCGTTTGAAAGAGTTGGAGATAGAACCAGGAGAAGGAATTATAACAGATATGCGCGCATTACGCCCTGATGAAGATTATTCGCCAATACATTCTATTTATGTGGATCAATGGGATTGGGAAAAAGTAATTGTTCCTCAAGACCGTCAGTTAGCTTATCTTTTCCAAACAGTTGAATCTATTTACAAAGTAATTAAAGAAACAGAACAAGGTGTAGAGGCTAAGTATCCTCGCTTAAAAGCAATTTTACCAGATAAAATTACGTTTATTTCATCAGAAGATTTGTTACAAAAATACCCAACATTTACTCCTAAACAGCGAGAAAATGCAATTTGTAAGGAATTTGGAGCGGTGTTTATTTATGGGATTGGAGGTGAACTAAGTAACGGAGAATTACACGATTCGCGCGCTGCAGATTATGATGATTGGAGTACTGAAAATAGCGAAGGTTTTAAAGGTTTGAACGGTGATATTTTAGTATGGAACCCAATTTTGGAAACTGCTTTTGAACTTTCTTCGATGGGAGTTCGTGTAGATAAAAAAGCATTGACTAAACAACTGGAGATTAGAAACTCAACAGACCGTAAAAACTTATTATTTCACTCGATGTTATTAGACGATCAATTAACAGAATCCATAGGAGGAGGAATTGGTCAATCTCGTTTGTGTATGTTTATGTTAAAGTCGCGTCACATCGGCGAAGTACAAGCTAGTATTTGGGATGGTAAAGTAAAAGAAAAATTAAAAGAGGAAAGTATCGAATTACTATAAATAGAAAAAGCAGTTTCTTAAGTTGAAACTGCTTTTTTTAGGTTTTAAGATAGCATTAACATTGTTTATAACTGTTGATAAGCATTGTTAATTTATTGTTTTTAAATGTTATATGATTGATGCTGATTGTTAATTAAGAAATGCGTTTGTTTTTCTTTGCGATAAAACTATCATAAAAATTTCTGAAACCATGATGCTTAATTAAATAGAGATATTTGGGAAAAATTCGATTTACTTCATAAATCAATTGTCTTGGAAATTTTGATTTTCTTAACGATCTATCAATTTGAATTTGAGTTTCTACTGGCGCAGGTTTAACAAGTGATGGAAGAATATTATAAATTCTTAAATCAAATTCCCACGCATGTTGCAAATCACAGTCAATAGGTCGTTTGATTGTTGGTAAAGGATTTTTAATTTTGGCTAAAAATTTTTCTGCAGCAAAACGAGTCCAAATCGCAGCAATCGTTGTAATCGGAATACTTGTTCCGCAAGCCGCCAAAATATGTTTTTCGTCTATTTCTGCTATCTTAATGTGTTTTCTTTTTCCGTTAAATAACTTCAGAACATCCCATTGATGTTTTTTGGGAAGTTGGTGATACATCGAAAGAGAGTTCTCTATAACAGATTTAAAATCATCCGCCATTATGGCGTCATCTTCAATAATAACGGCAAATTCGTTTTTGGAAGCCAAGAAAACTTCTAATGTTTTGACATGACTTAAATAACAACCAATTTCTCCAGGAACCAAATCACGATCATATTTGTTATCCACTTTATAAGTAGTAACATCCATGGTTTTAGCATCTACAGCAGAAATTCTTTCGTATGAAACAGCACATTTATCGAATTCGTTTTGCATTAATTTCAATCGTTCTTCTGCACGATCTAAATTAATCAAATAAGTTTGATATAAAGGTTTAGTATCCATTCAATTAATAATCTTGTCAAAAATAACTTTTTTGGCTCAATTTTCGCAATAAATCGAAGTGTTAAAAGTAATCTTATCTTTTATGTAACATAGAATTGGCTGTAAATTGTTATTTTAGAAAAAGGATATATTACCTTTGCAGTGGTTATGTTGTTTATTAACATCTTATCAATAGTTATTAAAACTAAATTAATAATCAATGAATTAAGATGTTTATTTATTAACTATTTTAAAATAAATCTCGAAAATAAATCAAGAGATTTTACAGAAAACAAATTATGCCAAGAAAAAATTTTAAAAATACAAAGGCGAAAAAAGACAAAAACATAACAAAGTTTACGAAGTCTATCATCGAAGTTTTATTTCAAAATCCAAATAAACCTTTAAATTACAAACAAATCGCAGCAGCTTTAAATTTAACGAATCGAATTGATGTCGAATTATTAATCAAAAATTTGAATGTTTTATTAGCTGATAAAAAAATAACTGAAGTCGAAAGAGGAAAATACAAGATTAATGCAACCAATGATTATATGGTTGGAATTGCCGATTTAACTTCTTCGGGAAGTGCTTACATTGTGATTGATGGTTTGGAACAAGATGTTTTTGTACAAAAAGGAAAAACCAAAAATGCCTTAAAGGGCGACACACTTCGTGTTTATGTTTATCCTAAAAAGAACACAAATTCTTCTCGTGCAGAAGGTTAAATTGTTGAAATTGTAGAACGTAATAAAACAGAATTTACTGGAATTTTCGAATTAGGAAAAAACGGAAATTTTGGATTTGTAACGATGCAAAATGGAAATCACGATTTTTTTATTCCAAAAGAGCGTATTAATGGAGCTCAATCAGGAGAAAAAGTTGTGGTTCGTTTAACGAATTGGCCAGAAGGTTCTAATTCTCCGTTTGGAGAAGTTTCTAAAGTTTTAGGAAATCCAGACGATACAGATGTTGAAATTCATGCAATTTTATTTGAATATGATTTACCAGCTAAATTTCCGGACGAAGTAGAGGAAGAAGCAAATCAGTTGGATACAACTATCGGAGAAAATGAAGTTGCCCGTCGCCGAGATATGCGAAATGTAACAACATTTACCATTGATCCGAAGGATGCAAAAGATTTTGATGATGCTTTATCTATACGTAAATTGGATAATGGAAATTGGGAAATTGGTGTGCATATTGCCGATGTCACACATTATGTTCATCCAGGTTCGTTAATCGAGCAAGAAGCTTACAAACGTGCAACTTCTGTTTACTTAGTTGATAGAGTAGTACCAATGTTACCAGAAGTTTTGTCGAATGTTGCCTGTTCTTTACGTCCAAACGAAGATAAATTTACCTTTTCAGGGGTATTTGAAATGGACGACAATGCGAAGATTGTAAACACGTGGTTTGGTCGAACTGTAACGCATTCGGACAGACGTTTTACATACGAAGAAGCACAAGCTATTATCGAAGGAGAAGATGGAGATTTTAAAGATGAGATTTTAACTTTAGACCGTTTAGCGAAAACAATGCGCCAAAAGCGATTGAAACATGGAGCAGTTAACTTTGATAAAGTTGAAGTAAAATTCGATTTGGATCAAGCGCATAATCCACAAGGAATTTTCTTTAAAATTTCGAAAGATTCGAATAAACTAATTGAAGAATTCATGTTGTTATGTAACCGAAAAGTTTCAGAATTTATTAGTTTAGATAAAAACGGCAAAGAAAATACGAATACCTATATTTATCGTATTCACGATGATCCAAATCCGGATAAGTTACTAGATTTAAAGAATTTTATTCGTCAGTTTGGCTACGAATTAGAAATTGGAGATCGTAAAACAACCATCAATTCGATGAATAAATTGTTAGCAGATGTAAAAGGCAAACCAGAAGAAAATATGGTTGAGACTTTGGCTATGCGAACAATGGCAAAAGCTAAATATACAACAGAAAATATAGGACATTACGGTTTAGCATTCGATTATTATACTCATTTTACTTCGCCTATTCGTCGTTATCCAGATATGATTGCACACCGATTGTTACAAGATTATTTGGATGGTAAAAAATCGCCATTAGCTTCTACCTATGAAGAGAAGGCAAAACATTGTTCTTCACGTGAAAAAATTGCAGCAGAAGCCGAAAGAGAATCGATTAAATACATGCAAGTTAAATACATGGAGCAATTCGTAGGTCAAACTTTTGATGCGTTTATTACAGGAGTTCAGGATTATGGAATATTCGTTGAAATTCCAGAAACTCGTTGTGAAGGATTAATCAGATCGCGTGCGATGAAAGGTGATCATTTTGTTTTTGATGAAAAAAATCATGCCTTAGTTGGAAAACGTACACGAGTTAAATATCAATTAGGAAGCCCAGTTAGAATCAAAGTTTTAAGTGCAGATTTAATTAAGAAGCAATTAGATTTTGAATTGGTTGATGCTTAAGTTTCATAATTTAAACTTATCTTGCAGACCTTAATTAAGTTATGGAAATAATATTTTCGGCCATACTAATAGGTTTTTTATTGAGCACAATCCTTATTGGACCAGTATTTTTTTTGCTTATCGAAACAAGTTTACGAAGAAGCTGGAAAACAGCTGTAGTATTGGATTTGGGAGTAATAGCTGCGGATATTCTATGTATTGCTGCTGCTTATTTTGGGAGCAAAGATTTTGCAGATTATGTGACCAATCATCCAAAGTTTTACCGCATTTATATCATTGCAGGTTTCTTTGTATTAATTTACGGAATTTTCATGTATTTCTCTAAACCAAAGCTACATATAGAAGGCGAAGCGGGATTTGTAAGCAACAATTATTTGAGAACGTTTATCAATGGATTTATTATGAATTTGTTGAATATTGGTGTCATTGTTTTTTGGTTTGTAATTGTCTCTTCAATTATGATTCAATATCCAAATCCAAGAGATTTTATGCTGTATATGGGCGTTGTTTTGACGACCTATTTTGTAATAGATTTGGGTAAAATATTTTTGGCAGGGAAGCTACAGAAACGTTTTACCGATCAAAAAGTATTTATGGTGCGAAAAGGAGTTGGTATTTGTCTATTAATCTTTGGACTAATTATCATTCTGAAAGGTTTCGGATTCTTTAAAGAAATTGATCAAAAGATAGAGAATCAGCTCATTAATCAAGAACAAACAAGTTAGAAATATAAACTCCCATCAAATTTTTTGATGGGAGTTTTTACTTAACATAAAAGGTGTTATAAATTATTCTTGAGGTTCAAAAGAAGTAACGGTTTTAGTACAATCACCAAGACAAGATGTACAAGATTTTTTATTTGCAGCTGGAACACAACCGTTAGTACCAGCACACGCTTTACTTGTACAAGAAATACCTCCAACTAATAAAGAAATATTTCCATTATTATTACTTTCTTCTAATAAGGTTGTTGTTACTAAACCATTGTCAGATAAACTTCTTAAATAATATGAATTATCAATATTAATAATCTTAGATTCGTTATAAGATAAACTATTTTCATTAACAGGA
>NZ_CALGVK010000110.1:0-4675 GCF_937930195.1 uncultured Empedobacter sp. | reverse complement strand
TAAAAATGAATTCGATTCGATTTTTAACTGAAGATGAAATTGAAGAATTAAAAAAAATTAGAATGTTGTATGATTTTATTGTTGATCGCTCCAATGAAATTGCACAATATAATGTATCGAACAAAGTTGATCCAACAATCTTAGCAAATGGAAGACGGATGACAAATATTGGATTATTTCGTCAATACATCAAAACATACACGTATAATAGTCCTAAGATTAGAAAAGATTTAATGTTCGAGGTTCGCCAACTTCAACCAACAGAACATGGTTTGCCAATCGAATTGTTTATGTTTACCAATACAACAGTTTGGAATGAATATGAAGTGATAATGGCAGATATTTTTGATCATATTATTGCGGTTGTTCCATATTTTCATTTAGAAATCTACGAATCGCCTTCTTCGGACGATATGCGTGTCATAGCAGAAGCACTGAATAGAAATATTTAACACAGAAGCTGAACATTATTGTTCAGCTTCTGTGTTATTATTTGGTTTTTCCATCAAATTCTTCATCAAATTTTTTAATTTTTGATACATAAAAGATGTGAACAGAATGAGTATTCCTAAAACAATGAACGATATAATTCTGAAAACATTACTCATTTCCCAAACATCAACCAAATATAATTTTAGAATGATCAATCCAAATAGAGCAATTCCTACTATAGGAAAGCCTTTGAGTTGTTTTCTTAATCCAAAATAAATCAACACAAATCCCAATACTGCCCATATAATCGGTAATAATATCATTCGAAAAATATCTGCTTGATGTGAAAAGTTAGTTGTTCCCTCATTTAGTGTTAATAACATAAACGAATTGTATTTCTCAAAACTAATCACGTAAACAACCAAAAGCATACTGATGATTTGTTTGGCAGTTGAGGTTTTGAAATCGTGATTTTTTACAATTAAATAGACGAGATAAGCGGTAGGAAGTAGATAAGTTAAGTAAATAAAATAACTATTGATGCCGTAATTCGTTTTACTTGATAACAACGGAATATTAGCAAACAGTGGTAAAAGTAGAACGCACAATCCAGCTGAAATCTGCAATACTAGCTGCAATGTACTTCCTAAATTTAGTCTTTTCCGTAGTGCTAAAATTAAAGCAATAAAGAATAAAGTATAAATCAAAATGTAACTTATAATCATCATAAAGTTGAAATAAGGTTCGATTTGGTAAATTAATTCGAACAATATTCCTGTATACATCAATAAAAGTGATGTTGAGATGAAGATGAATTTTGAATGATTGAGCTTGAACCCTAAGAATTGTTCTTCTGTTTCGAAATCTTTCATCAAATATATATTCGCGATAGAACAAATTAGTGCAATGATACTTGTGATAAAAACATGATTGAATAAAAGTGGTAAACGCGAATTGCTATCGATATAATCAAACCAATTAACACATAAAGCAATCAAAAGAAATGGAAACATTGCGATGAAAAAGATTTTGAAAATATTTTCGCGACTTTTTTTCCACAGAAATAATAATAACGTAGATTCTATTGCAAAACAAACCGAAACAACATTTGCTTTGAATTGTAATGCAATCGCAGCAGTAATTAGGGCAATACTCAAACCTATTAAGGTATTTTGTAATAAATTATTTTTAGACGTTTTGTAGATATAAATCGCGCCAAAAGCATTAATTAATCCTACTATAAACACAATCAAGCCATTGTTATTTCCAACAATATAATAATAGACGGAAGATATTAAAATGGTTGATAGAATTGTATTGAAGCTTAGTAAAAGTGAGTTCCAAACTGAAAATTCTTCTTTTTTGATGTAGTTGATTAAACTTGTAACAGTAAAAGTAACGTAAAGTAGTGCGTAGAAAAGATATTGAGACGAGGTTTTAGATTGATCAATCCATGAGATACTATATATAGACGTAAAACAAAAAGCGATAAACGAAATAACTTGCCAGTTTTTTCGCCATGCCATAAAGAGCATGCTAAGATTGAGAATAACCAAGTAAGCAAACAGGAAAATATAATTACTTTCGCCTGTACTAATCATCAATGGAGCTGTAAAACCTCCAAGTATAGAAAAAATAGCCAAGACTTGTCGATTGTACAACATCGCCATAACAATTGAGAAAATTGTAACGAGTGTTAATAACGTAAAAGTTACGTGTTGAGAAAGTAACTGATATTCTCGAAAAGCAATGGTTAGCGTGAAGTACAAGACGGTTAATCCTCCTCCAATTAAGATAGAAGAAAAGATAGCGTAGTTTTTCCTAATGTTGTGTGCTATACCAATAATACTCAAGCCCACTACAAGTCCAATTAACACACGAAATGTTTCGTTGATCCAATTTTGGTCAATCGCATATTTCACGAAATAAGCAATTCCTAAAACTAAGGTTACAATTCCAAAAATAGTTAAGAAATTATCTCTGATAAATGTAATCCCATTGTTGAGGTGCTTGTCAATATTATTTTTTGTTTTTTGTCTTGGAGGAACTTCGTCAAAAATACGTTTTGGTGGTTCTGGCTTATTAAATGAAACAATTTCGGATTGAGGTGCAACAGCTTCTTCAACTTTTTTGGGTTGCTCCACAATTGTTGTTGATTTAATGATTGTTTCTTTTTCGTCTAATTGCTGTTGCAAATGTCTAAGTTTCGTTTCTTGTTCATCAAGCTGTTTTTTGAGTTGAGAAACTTTGTTAAACAAAATCACAATTAAGACAATTATAATAATGGCAATAAAAAATTCCATAACATGTTTTTTAGGTAAATTGAAGTTAGGCTTTTTTTTCAAAACCTTTAAAATTTTGTTTCTTAATATACCAAAATCATTCTGTTTTCGTTATTCTACAAAATCCTTATTTTTGCTAAATGTTTAAAAAGCTAAGTACATTATTGTTTATCGCGCTATCGTCTTCGATTTTTGCGCAAGATGGAACGCGTGTTTACGAGTTTTTAAACATTACAACATCTCCACGCCAAGCAGCTTTGGGAGGAAATGCAGCGACTTCTTGGGATGCTGATCCTAATTCGTCTTTATGGAACCCTGCATTGATGAATCGTGATATGCACGGACAATTCGGAATCAATTATGTGAATTATATTGCAGATGTCGATTTTGGTACATTTTCAACAGTCTATGAAATCGATCAAGAGAATTATCTTTCTGTACATGGTCAATATGTAGATTACGGAAAACTAATCGGAACGGATGAAAGTGGAAATATCACAGGGAATTTCAAAGCGAATGATGCAGCAATAACAGTGGGGTATGCACGTGTTTTAGGTGATTATTGGACAATTGGAGCAAATGTTAAATACATCAATTCTACTATTGAATCGTATAAATCTTCGGCAATAGCTGGAGATGTAGGATTATCCTATCATGATTTCGATAAAAATATCAATGTATCGTTGGTTGTGCGTAATATCGGAGGACAAATCCAAACGTACAATGGCAAAAAAGAAGACATGCCAACGCAAGTTAACTTAGGAATCTCACATCGATTGGAACATGTTCCGTTAGAATTTACATTTTCTTTGCACGATTTACAGAAATTTGATATTTCTCAATCCTATAATAAGAGTGGACAAGAAGTATCTAATGGACGAAAAATGATGGATCACGTTTCAGTAGGAGCAGAGTTGTTTCCAAATTCAGATTTTAACATGCGAATAGGGTATAATTTCAAACGAGGAAATGAGTTAGCAGCCGAGGGAGTTCGCTCATTATCTGGATTAACGTATGGTTTTGGAATTCGAGTTAATGCTTTCCGATTCGAGTTTGGACACGCGAATTACCACAAATCTGGTGGCTCTAATCATTTTGGACTAATCATTAATTTAGACCGCATTATTCAAGGTCGTGATTATTGGAGAAGTAATCCTTGGTTATAAAAACTTTTCAAACCACTATAAAATCTTATCTTTGTCTTCAATTTCTATTTAGATGAAAGAAAATTTAATTATTGCAATCGACGGATATTCTTCTACCGGAAAAAGTTCGATGTCAAAAATTATTGCAAAAAATCTTGGTTATACTCACATTGATAGTGGTGCAATGTATCGCGCCGTAACCTTATATGCGTTTCAGCATCAGTATATTGCTGAGAATAAAATTGATGAAACATCATTAATAGCCAATTTATCTAACATTAAGATAGAATTTATACAAGATTCTTTAACACAAAAGAATTTAACATACCTGAATGGAATAAATGTTGAAGATGAGATTCGCACCATGCAAGTTTCTAAAATGGTTAGTCCAATTTCCGAAATTCCTGCAGTTCGCGATTATTGCGTGGCTTTACAGCAACAGATGGGCGAAAAAGGTGGTATTGTGATGGACGGTCGCGATATCGGAACAACAGTTTTTCCAAAAGCTGATGTCAAGATTTTTGTAACAGCTTCGCCAGAAGTACGAGCAAAGCGTCGCTTTTTAGAATATCAGCAGCAAGGAAAAGACATTCCGTTAGATGAGGTACTAAAAAATGTGAACGAAAGAGATTATATCGATTCTCACCGTGATTATTCACCCCTTCGCAAAGCAGATGATGCCATAGAAGTTGACAATTCGCAGATGAATCTCGAAGAAACAGTCGATAAAGTGATGCAAATTATCGAGTCAAAATTTTAATAGAACCAATAGTAGAATAATAGAGAAGGAAAATAGTGATGTTTTCCTTTTTTTTT
>NZ_CALGVK010000109.1:0-17433 GCF_937930195.1 uncultured Empedobacter sp. | reverse complement strand
CCAATGCAAAACTTGCCAAATATCGTCCCAAGAATATCTTGGTCAACATCTATTTCTCCTGTAATATGACCTAAATAAGTTAAGGCTTCACGAATATCCATGGCTAATAAATCGCCAGGAAGTCCCATGTCCATACCTTGTTTTATTTTTCCGATTTGTGAAAGTGTATTTTGCAGTGCTTCTAAGTGACGCGAATTGGTTACAATCGTGTCATCTTGATTGCTTCCTTTTAATTTGATTTGATGGATCAAATTTTCTTTTAAAGCCTCGATATTGTAGTGGTCTTTTGCCGAAATTTCTAAATGTACAACATCTTTAAACTCCTGTTTGATAGCATCAGAAATGGATGATTCGTTATTGTTTACATCTATTTTATTCGCTACATTAAACAAAATTTTACCACGTCGTTGCAAATCATCTAATTGATTGGCAATTTGGTTATCTGCTGTAATATTCGCGTCATACAAATAAATGATAATTGTTGCATGGTCAATTTTTTCAAATGTTTTTTCTATTCCAATACGTTCGATACTGTCACCAGCTTCACGAATCCCTGCGGTATCAATGAAACGAAATCCAACACCGTCAATATAAATAGTTTCCTCGATTGTATCTCGTGTTGTTCCTTCAATGTCCGAAACAATGGCACGTTCTTCGTTTAATAAAGCATTCAACAAAGTAGATTTACCTGCATTGGGTGCTCCGACAATAGCAACAGGAACTCCATTTTTAATCACATTTCCAAATGCAAAAGAATCAGCTAAACGTTTAAGAATCGATTGTAATTGGTTTAATAAATTATAAAATTGCGATCGATCTGCAAATTCGACGTCTTCTTCAGAAAAATCCAACTCCAATTCCATCAAAGCAGCAAAGTTGATCATCTGTTCTCTCAAATCTTTGATTTGATTCGAGAAACCACCACGCATTTGTTTGATGGCAATTTCGTGTGATGCTTTCGAGTCCGAAGCAATCAAATCGGCCACAGCTTCTGCTTGTGTTAAATCCATTTTGCCGTTCCAAAAAGCGCGGAATGTATATTCTCCTGGATTGGCATTACGAATGCCAATTTTATTTAATAGTTCTAATACTTTTTGTTGGATATAAATTGAGCCATGTGTCGAAATTTCGACAACATCTTCACCTGTATAAGAATGCGGATTTTTGAAAATAGAAAATAGCGCTTCATCAACAATGGTATCGCCGTCCATCACATAACCCAAATGTATAGTATGAGAAGAAGCTTCATTCAAAGATTTAGTAGCATTAAATTTTGATTGATAAATCTGAGCAACTTTAGAAATTGCTTCTGGTCCAGAAATACGAATAACCGCTATAGCGCCCATTCCATTGGCTGTTGCCAATGCACAAATTGTATCGTTGTTTAGCATATTGCAAATTTACAATTTTATTGGGAGAGATGAAATTATTTGACAAATCTTAATAAAAAGTTAAAATATGATTTTTTAATCATTTTAAATAAGTGTTAACGTTATAAAAAAACAATATATTAGAGTGTTTTTAATGGTGTTAACATTTATTTATGTTAATATTTTCTTATGATATTTCTTTCAAATGATTAAATTTGAATGCCCTTACCTTCTGAAAATTCAATTAGAAATAATTGAATTTTTGGAACTAATATTTACAATTATTACTTAATCAATAAATGATTTAGTGAAATATCTTATAAAATCAGCAGTAATAACCATTACTGCTGATTTTTTTTATTTCGAATTGTAGCTCGCTCTCACTGTGATCTGAGCTGTTTTTTGTCGAGAAATTGTATTAAACGATCCACCTGCCGAATATTCTTCATTGTCATTTTTTCCTGTAATCTGGAAAATTCCTAAATCGGCTTGTTTTAATTTTCCTAAACTCGATCCAGATTTTGTAGCAATATTTTCTGCTCGTTGTTTCGCATTTTCAGAAGCCTGTGCAATTAATTCTAATTTCAAATCTTCTAATTTTGAGTAATAATAATTAGGACTCGAAGAACTTAATTCAATTCCTTGACTAATTAAATTTGAGATTTCGCGCGAAGCTTTTTCAATTTTATCCAATTCTTTTGACTCAATTGTGGCGTCTTGCGATAAATTGTAGCCTGTAAATTGACTGAAAGAATTACCATTAGAATCGCTTCCATATTGAAAATCTTTTGTGATATTCACCGCTTCAAATACAATTTCATTTGGTTTGATTCCTTGCGAAATGAGAAAGTTTTTTACAATTACCTGATCAGTTTTTAATTGATCCGAAGCAACTTTCAAATCAAAATCTTTTCGACTAAAAGTAGCTCGCCATTTGACTAAATCAGCATCAAAGTTTTTCAATGCATTTCCTGTCACATTAATGGATTCTGTTGTTTTGAATTTATATTTATAGGCATTTCCTAAAATACAAGCTGCGGCAATTAATCCGACGGCTAAAATAGAAGCGACAATAACTGAAAATTTATTCATAATAATATGGTTTTCAGTAAATATACGAAAAAATAAAAAACGATTATTCACTACTAATAGTGAAGTTATGCCAATAAAATAGGAAAATCTTGATTGATAATAAAAATGACTAAATTTCCTTCAGAATAATCAATAGTCACTAAATCTTCTGTAGCTTTATTGCGCGTTCCAATACGAGAAAGTAAGTTTAAATCTTCGTTGTTTAATGGATATTCTAAACCTTTTGTGACTATATTTTTACATTCAGGAAAGGGTAGAAGTGAAATTGTTCTTCCAAAATAACCTTCTAATTTTGTTTCTTTTTCTGCGAAAAAATAATGGCTATAATTATCGTAAAATAAAATATTGATTTGATTTTTAAAACGAAAAGCAGCATTTAAATTTCCGATAAAATGGTCTTGTTGTCGACCACTTGCACCAAAAACATCAACATGTTCAAATCCTTTATCAATAATGATTTGCAATGCTTTTGCAAAATCGGTGTCGTTTTGTTCTGGTGTCGATATAACCTCAATTCCAGCAGGAAAATCATTGTGCTGTGTTGAATCAAAATCGCCCGAAATAACATCGGGCGTTATATTTAATTGCTGTAAATAATGAAAAGCTCCATCTGTACAAAAAATAAGATCATAATCTGTAGCAGTTGGAAAAATGGTTGGAATTTCACCATTCAGAAATAAAAGTGCTTTGTTATTCACCTGGAATCCATTTTACTTCTTCGTGATTATTATCTGTGGCAATTTTACGACCTAATACAAATAGATAATCAGAAAGTCGATTTAAATATTTTTGTAATTCAGAACGAATATCTTCTACTTCAGCTAATCCAACTGTTAAACGTTCTGCGCGACGACAAATGCAACGTGCCACATGTGCGTGTGATGCAGCTTGGTTTCCACCTGGAAGAATAAAATGTGTCAATTGTTCTAATTGTCCTTCCAAATCATCAATCCATTCTTCTAATTGTACAATATCTTCTTCGGAAATAGTTTTCGGAATACGAGGTTTACCATTTGCTAAATATAATTTATCGACTGGTGTAGCTAATTCTGCACCAAGATTGAATAAATCTTTTTGGATAATTATAATTTCTTCCTCCAATGCAGGATCGATTTCATAAGAACGGATTAACCCTAAATAAGAATTTAATTCATCAACTGTTCCGTATGAATCAATTTTTAAACTATTTTTTGAGACACGAGTTCCACCATATAAACCTGTTGTTCCTTTGTCTCCTGTTTTTGTATATACTTTCATTTGATTTCAACTAACTAATAATTATCGAAGATAAACATTTTATTGCAAATTTTTAGGTAAAAGAGGTTTTGTTAAAAAGTGATACCCAACTGCAACAACAATCAATACAACAGAAGTTAAAATCCATAAAACATCAAATCCGTACGATGTTGCAATATGCGTTCCGAGGAATGGAGAGATTATAAATGCAGCTGCATTCGACATTCCATTTAAGCCCATATAAGCACCACGATTATTTCTTTGAGCTCGGAAAGCCGTAACGGTAGACATTAAGGGTAAAACCAACATTTCACCAATAGACATCATAAAAATGGCTACATATAGCATACCGATGGTATGATTGAAACTGAAAATAGAATAACTAATTGCGGTTATAAAAGAACCAAATACCAAGAGTTTAGTAATGGTGTATTTTTTTTCGGTATAATGGATCAATAACATTTCAAAAACCACAATGATAATTCCACTGAATCCCATTAATAGTCCAATTTCTGATTGCGTCATTTGAACAACATCTTTATAGAAGAGCGGAAGTGTATTTAGAATTTGGAAAAATGCAACCGAAAATAATAAACATATAATATTGAATAAAATAAAAGGCATGTCGGTATATGCATTACGTTCTTTCACTTCTTTTTGTTCGATTTCTTTTACATCGTCTTCTACCATGTTTCGTTCTTTTCTACCATAGAAAAAAGAAACGAATACAATTCCTGCGATAAGTGCTGCTCCTGCATTACAATAGAAGAGCAAATCGTACGAATAATTGGATAAGAATCCACCCATCGATGGTCCAATAGAAAAGCCTAAATTAATTGCCATACGGTTTAAAGAAAATGCACGGGTAATGTTTTGTTTTTTAGCATAACGTGTAATGGCAACCGAGTTAGCTGGACGAAACATTTCGCTTATTGTACTTAAAATAAGCATGATGATTGAAAACGATAAGACCGTTGAAAAATAAGGCAAGATTAAAAATAAGGGCGCACTCAAAAATAAACTTAAAGCTTGTACTTTGAAGTTACCAATTTTATCAGTAATCCATCCGCCAAGCCATGAACCTAAAACTGCTCCAATTCCATAACAACTTAAAACAATTCCAGATTGTTCTAAACTAAAATCAAGTTCAGAAATCAAATAAATTCCTAAAAAAGGTAAAACCATCGAACCCATCCGATTTAACAACATGACGATGGCTAACATCCAAGATTCCTTCGATAATCCACTATAAGCGTCAATGTAAATTTTCAGAATTTTTTTCATCTATTCATTTTCTTTAAAAAAGTGGTTCAAAGTTAAGTTCTTTTTTCGCAAAAATTCGTTTATTTATCAAGCTTTCTGATATTCTTTGATTACTTTTGAGACCACTAAGAAAATAAACTCATCACTATGCTATTTTATCACTTCATTCTAAAGATCTTAATTGTAATCAATGGGCTTGGAGCTGCCTCTGGATTGGTTGTAGATAAACGCTATGTTTATACTATTTCTGATGATAATCCACATTTATTTGTCTACGATAAGAAGAAAAAAGAAGTTGAAAAAATAAATTTGAATCCTGAAGTAAAGTCTGAAGGAAGCCATAAAAAAGATAAACCAGATTTTGAAGCAATTACGAAATACAAAGATCATTTATATATTTTAGGTTCAGGATCAAAAGAAAATCGTTTCGATTTGATTTCATATAATCTTAAAACGAATCAAGTAGAAAATAAAACGTATCGTGATCTTTTTGAAAAGTTTTTAAGTGTTTCGAAATTATCTAAAAAAGATTTTAACATCGAAGGTATCATTACAGATGGATATTGTACTTATTTTTTTAACAGAGGAAATGGACCTGCTGCTGCAAATGGAATTTATAGAGTGGGAGGTGCTTTAAATGATTTGAAAAATAAACCAATTGACTATTTTCCAATTACATTACCAAAATTAAATAACGAAATCACAACTTTTTCTGATGCGATTATGGTTGATGGTAAAATATTGTTTACGGCAACGGTAGAATCTAAAAGTACAACTCAGTTTAATGGAGAAATAAAAGGCTCTATTATTGGCGAGTTGGATTTAGCGATTATGGAGGTTACACGTTGGCAAAAAATATCAGACGATAAGAAAATCGAAGGATTAGCGTTATACAAAGAATCTCGAAAAAACTATACCTTGTATTTGTGCGAAGATAATGATGATGATTCGAAAAATGCATCGATTTATATCTACAAATATCAAAAAGAACTTTAAATTTTAGAATAACGATGATCAAAATACGGACATTGATTTTCGATTTATTCTTAAAAAATTGTGAAAGTATTTTCAAGACTATTATATTTGTCCGTCAAAATTTATTTATCAATTAAACATTATGCGAGGAAGATGGCTCATTGCAGCATTTGCAATCATTTTAAGTCTCTTGTGTATCAGACAACTAAGTTATACTTGGTACACCACTAAAGTAGAGAATGAGGCTGCGCGTTTGGCGAGTAAGCCAGAAGACGAACCAAGAATTTTAGATAGCTTGGCTCAGCATCCTCTTGATTTAGGAATTATCAAGTACGATTACGAGTATGCCAAAAACAATGAAATCAATTTAGGATTAGATTTGAAAGGTGGTATTAACGTAATTTTACAAGTTTCTGAAAGAGATTTATTACTAAATTTATCAGCGAAAAGTCAAAATCCAATGTTGGCAGCAGCTTTGGACGCTACTGATAAAGCCCAAAAAACAAACGGTAACGTACCTTATGTAGAATTATTTTTTCAAGAGTTTGATAAAATAAAAGGAGGAACAAAATATGCAGCTGCGGATTTGTTTGGTAACAAAAACAATGCAGATAAAATTGCTTATAACGCTTCTGACGATCAGGTAAAAGAGGTGATTCGTAAAGATATCGAAGCTAAAGTTGCCACTGCATATGATGTAATAAAGTCTCGTATCGACCAATTTGGAGTTGTAGAACCAGTTGTTCAACGATTAGGAGATAAAGGTGATGGACGTATCTTGGTAGAATTACCAGGTGTTTCTGATACTGACCGTGTAAAAAAATTATTACAATCTACAGCAAAATTAGAGTTTTGGCAGGTTGTTCGTCAAGATCCAACAGTTTTACAATATTTTTCTGGTGTTAATACAGAAAAGTACAATGTAAAAAATGACAAAGGACAAACGATTAAATCGTTAGCTGAAGTTATGCAACCAACAGGTTCTAATGCGAGTTTTGTTGTAAATGTTAAAGATACCGCTGTTGTAAATCGTGTGTTACAAGACAAAAGTTTTGTGCCTGGTTTACCAGCAAACATCAGAGGATATAAATATTCTTGGGCGAATAAGCCAATGAATTTAGGAAATCAAGCTAATGATAAATCAGCGCCTAAATTATTAGAATTTTATGTTTTAAAAGGGAAAAATGGTTCTCAAGAGCCATTAATTGAAGGTGATAAAGTAGTTTCAGCTTCTGCAGATCGTAACCCAGGCTCTATTACAAATGAACCAGTAGTTTCGATGCAAATGAATCCAGTAGGCGCACAAGAATGGGCACGTATTACGGACGAATTAAAACCTTCTGCAATTGATCGTGACGGACAAGGTGTTGCAATTGTGTTAGATAATATGGTGTATTCTGCACCGAATATTAAAAACCAAATTACAGGAGGTAACTCTCAAATTTCGGGTAACTTTACGTTAGAAGAAGCAAAAGATTTAGCAAATATTTTACAAGCAGGTTCTTTACCAGCTTCATCTAAAATTGTTTCAGCGGAGGTTGTAGGACCTTCATTAGGACAAGAAGCAATTAACAGTTCTTTGATTGCATTTGGTTGTGCGTTTACATTGGTATTAATCTGGATGTTGTTCTACTACAGCCGTGCAGGTATCTATGCGAACATAGCATTAATCGTTAACTTATTATTCTTATTAGGATTCTTAGTTTCATTAAAAGCTACTTTATCTTTACCAGGTATCGCCGGGATTATCTTGACGTTGGTAACAGGAATGGACGCAAATATCTTAATTTACGAACGTGTAAAAGAAGAATTAAGAAAAGGAAAATCATTACGACAAGCAGTAGATTTTGCTTACTCTTGGAAAGGTGCTTTCTCTGCAATTATTGATGCGAATTCAACATCATTTATCACAGCTTTAATTTTATTCTTCTTTGGTAAAGGTCCAGTTGTAGGTTTCGCAACAACGTTTATGATTGGTATTTTTACTTCTACATTTACAGCGATTTTTATTACACGTTATTTTGTAGAAGGTCGTTTAGCAAAAGGAAAATCAGTTCCTTTCTATACATCTTTTACAGCGCATTGGTTACAAAATATCAAAGTTGACTTATTAAAAACAAGAAAGATTTCGTATGCGATTTCAGCTGTTTTAACTACTGTAGCATTGATTTCTATTTTCACAAAAGGATTTGATATGGGTATCGAATTCCAAGGTGGACGTACATATACAGTTCGTTTTGATAAACATGTAGATCCTCAGCAAATTTCTGAAAGTTTAGGTGATGTCTTTGTTTTGGACGGAGAAAAAATGCAACCTCAAGTAAAAACATATGGTGGTCAAAATCAAGTAAAGATTACAACTGCATACAAAGCAGATGAGGATGGAACTAATGTAGATGACGAAATAAAAGATAAATTATATACAGGGCTTAAATCTTATTTACCAGCTAGTATGTCTGAGAAAGATTTCTCAGAAGATAATGCGACAATAGGTTTAATGTCTTCTGCAAAAGTAGGTCCTACAATTGCTGATGATACGACAAGAGCTTCATTTATTGCAGTTTCTTTAGCATTAGTAGCAATTTTCTTCTACTTAATCATCATGTTCAAACGTTGGCAATTCTCATTATCAACTATCATTGCTTTGGCGCATGACGTAATTATTGTATTAGGTGTTTTCTCTTTATTTAAAGGTGTTTTACCATTCAATATGGAGATTGACCAAGCCTTTATTGCTGCGATTTTGACAGTAATTGGTTATTCGATGAATGACTCGATTATTATCTTGGATCGTATTCGTGAAAACTTAACAGTTGAGAAAAACCATAAATTGTATAATATTATTAATATTTCTACATCAGAAACATTATCTCGTACAATCAATACGTCTTTATCAACGTTCTTAATCGTATTAATCATCTTTGCATTTGGTGGAGAATCAATCAAAGGATTTATGTTTGCGAAATTGATCGGTATCGTAATTGGTACTTTCTCATCTATTTTCGTTGCATCTCCTTTATTGTACGACTTTACGAAAAAAGGTCAAATGAATAAATAAGATTCAATTTTAAATAAATTTTAAGAAAGCCATCAGAGAAATTTGATGGCTTTTTTTCTTTTACTCCATTTAGATTTTATACATTTGTTTCGTGAATAGTTTAGTAATATACCCAGCGTTTTTAGACTTTCAAGAAGTCGTGATTATTATGGTAGTTGCCGTGGTAATTTTTGGACCAGATAAAATTCCGGAAATTGCACGTGGTTTGGGAGCTGCAGTACGAAAACTGAAAGAAGCTTCAGAAGATATCAAACAAGAAATTATGAATCCTGTTCAGGAAGTAGATCCAACAAAGGACATTCAAAATACAATTAATGAATTAAATCCATTGAATGAAGTGAAAGAAACTTTTCAAAAAATTAATCCAATGGAAGATTTCCAAAAATCGTTTGAAGAGCTAAGTAATCCAGTTGATGAATTACACAATGCCATTCATCAAGAGAATACTGTCGAAACAGCTTTGAGAGATACAGATGCACCAACAATGAAGCCTGTAGATCCAGTTCAAGATATAGAAACTCCAACTTCAACTGAACCAATTGCAGAAGAACCTGTAGAACCAGTTGTTGAAGAACCTACGATTATCAAGGAACCAAAAACTGTCGATGAAGCATTAGGATTAGGTGGATCAGTAAGTAGATAATGATACAAGATTTTTTTGATTGGGACGTACAAATATTTTTGTATTTCAATAATTTAGGTACAGAAAGTTGGGATTGGTTTTGGTTATTGGTTACCAATAAAAAAACGTGGATTCCGCTTTATGTCATATTTCTTGTTTTGTTGTACATTAAACTTGGATGGAAAAAGACATTATTAGCCGGAATTTGTGTTGCGTTAATGATAACGTGTGCTGATCAATTTACCAATATCCTAAAAAATTCTTTCCAACGTTATAGACCATGTTATACAGAATCTATTCAAGGCTTATTCCGTCCAATAGATTGTGAGGGGAGAGGTCGTTTTGGTTTTACATCTGCTCATGCTTCTAATCACATGGCGATTGCTATTTTTATGGGAATTATTTTAAGACGCTATTACAAATGGTTATTGTATGTTTTAATTGTTTGGGCATTAATGGTTGCTTACAGTAGAGTATATGTTGGTGTACATTTTACAGGTGATATATTTTTCGGAACCTTAATCGGTGTATTTTTCTCTATCATATTCCTAAAAATATATTATTTCTTGGAAAAAAAATATTTGCAGAATATCTAAAATAAAATTGACTAAATCAATACATATCAAAAAAGTCTATAACAATTTGTTATAGACTTTTTTAGTAAACTTAATTAAGTTATTTATACAATTATGTAAAATAGAAATAAAACTATTCGATTGTTTCGTCCAGTTTCTTAGGCTTTTTCTTCAAACGAAGAGCTTTCTTTTTTGCTAAGAATGAATTCAAATCTTCATCAATTTCAGTAGAATTTTCATCACCCAAAAGATAGCCCCAAGGTTTTAGTTCGGTCACATTATCAAAAACAATTTTCATCAACGCAAGGATTGGTATAGATAACAACATTCCCATAATTCCCCAAGTCATTTCGCCAATAACCAAACCAATAATGACAATTAGTGAATTTATTTTTACTTTAGATCCGACAATTTTTGGCATCACAACATTTCCGTCAATTGCGTGAATTGCAATGAAAGCAATTAATACAAAAAATAATTTTGAGGTAGACATTGTTGCGAAGGTGATGATAAGCGTTACGATTAATGAAATAATAATCCCAACATACGGAACAACGTTAAGTACTCCTGTTAAAATAGCCAATACAAATTTATATTTGAGCCCAAGAATCGAAAATGAAATAAATGATAAAATTGAAACTATTAGCATTTGTAAGAATAAGCCAATTAAATATTGTTTGACCATTTTTTGAATAGATGTAATCACATTATATACTTGATCGTGCGTATTCGAATTGAAAGCGTAATAAAGGAATTTAACCAAATGTCCACGATAAATAAGCAAGAAAACGATGTATAAAAAAGTAAATAAAACGGTTACAGTCATTGACGACACGATTGAAAGTACCTTTTCTATGACAATTGTACTTGTCTCGATAGTGGTTTTTACATTTTTTGTCAAATATTCCATTTGCGCATGCGAATTAATACCAAACGTGTGATGAATCCATTTCTGTAAATCGATAAAAGCTTCAATTATCTGCATCTGAAAAACAGGCCATTCATTCGCTATATCAGCCATTTGTAAGGCGATTAAATAGAAAATTCCTAATATAAATGCTGCAAATAATAGAGTTGTTATGATACTTGAAATTGCTCTTGGAAGAAACAAATATCTTTCGAAAAAAGTAGAAATAGGCGATAGTAATATCGAAATTAAGAAGCCTAAAATTAATGGAACTAAAATCGCTTTACCTATTATTGATATAAATGTTAAACAAATGATTGACAATAATGTGCAAGTTAGTTTTAAATAAAAAGGCCATTTTCTAATGACTTCCATAATGTAAAGTATTTTATGTTGACAATATTATAAAATTGATTCTATAAATATAGTTTTATTTTGTTAGATAATATTTGATTGTATAGTTTATTTCATTAAAAAAACCACGTTGTAAAAACGTGGTTTTCAGTATATAATGAAAGATGATTATTTTTTCTTCGTCTCTTTATTTTCTTCAATAATAGTCATTTCATCAATCAAACGTTGTGCATTTGCATATTTGTCAACTACCCATAAAATATAACGAGCGTCAACCATAATATTACGACAAATTTCTGGATCATAATTTAAATCTGACATAGTTCCTTCCCAAACACGGTCAAAGTTCAATCCGATTAATTCTCCTTTTGCATTTAATGCTGGAGAACCAGAGTTTCCTCCTGTTGTATGATTGGTTGCGATAAAGTTTACAGCTAATTTACCGTCTTTATCAGCATATTTACCATAGTCTTTGTTGTCATATAAACTAACCATTTGTTTTGGTAAATCATATTCGTAATCTCCAGGAACATATTTTTCCATTACGCCATCCATGTGTGTTACAGGTTCGTAATAAACCGCATCACGAGGTTGATAACCATCAACTTTACCATATGTTACACGTAAAGTAGAATTCGCATCTGGGAAGATTTTTTTATCTGTAAATACATCCATTTGCGCTTTCATATAGGTACGCATCAATTTGTTGATCTTATCTTGATTCGCTAAATAGGTAGGCGTTACATTTGTTTGATTCGATTCTAAAACAATACGAACTTGACTAATCAATGCATCTTCTTTTAGCGCTTTAATAAATTCAGCATCGTTTTCAGCTAAAGCTTTGATATTACCTAAAAGAGATTGTCCATTCATTTTTTTCGTTCCGTTAATCACCGAGTTTCCTAAAGCAGTTTTAATGTTTGCTGCAGTTGTATTCGGTAATAATTTTTGTGGAACTACTTTGAAATAATTATCAGCCAAATCAGAAGAAATTGTTTTGTCTAATTCTGGATTATAATCCTTGTGCATAGACGCTACCGTATTCAACGCTTTTGCTTTTGTTTCAGCATAATTTTTTTGCCCTACAGCATTCAAAATATTATTCAACGTTAAAGCCATTCTGAACGTTTCTGAATTTGAGAAAAACGACTCAGAGAACATAATGTTCGCTAAATTATAATCTTGATTTGCTTTATTCACGTCATTTAATTCAGAAATAATGTTCGCATATTGAGCGTTTAATTTCGAATTTTTAGCAATACGATTCATAAATTCTTGTTCGTATTGTTGACGTTTTTCTACCGCTTTCGAACGATTAAGCCCTAAAACTTCACCAATCCATTTTTTGTGTGCATTCGAAATACGTGCTTGTTTAGACGCATACGCAATACGAGTTGCATTGTCTTCTCGCATTTTTTTATCGATGTGCGATAATGCAATTGTACGAACATTAATACGTGCCGGATTGATAACATCTTTGATTTGTTCGATAGAAGAAGCTGGTAAATATTCGTCCGTTACACCTGGAAAACCATAAACAAACGTGAAATCGCCTTCGTTAATTCCCGAAATATTAATTGGTAAGTGATGTTTTGGTTTGTAAGGTACATTGTCTACTGAATATTCTGCAGGTTTATTGTTTTTATCCGCATAGATTCTAAACATAGCAAAATCTCCAGTATGACGTGGCCAAACCCAGTTATCGGTATCATTTCCATATTTACCAATTGCTGACGGTGGTGCACCAACTAAACGTACGTCTTTGAACGTTTCTGTTGTAAATTGGTAGTATTTATTTCCTTTATAGAAAGGTTTAATGAAAACTGTTTGGTACGATTCTTTTTTGCTTTTTGCATTAAAATCTTCGCTATTTTTTTTGATGATTTTGTTACGTTCTTCTTCAGACATATTTTCATTCACACCTTTTAAAATAGCTGTAGTTACATCTTTTATATCAATGATAAAAGTCGCTGTTAACCCTTCGTTTGGTAATTCGTCTTTCAACTCTTTAGCCCAAAAACCATCTGTTAAATAATCATTTTCTAAAGATGAATGCGCTTGAATTTCTCCATAACCACAGTGATGATTAGTTAATAATAAACCATTTGGAGAAATAACTTCAGATGTACAACCACCACCAAAATGCGCAACTGCATTATTGATACTTTTATCTCCAGTACTGAAAATGTCTTTTGATGAGATTTTCAATCCCATGTCTTTCATTTCCTTTTCATTCAATTCGGTCGGAATCCACATTCCTCCACCTTGTTGTGCAAACGCATTGAAACTTGCAAACAAAGCCATTAAAATAGACCCTTTAACGAATAGTTTCTTCATTTTTATTTGATTATTTTATTGTATCGATTTCTTAGATTTTCAAAGATAAAGAAATTTACATAAAACCAAGTTGATTTCTTAAAACCATTGTAAATAGTGAGTTTTTAAGGATTAATTTTTAATATTTTTGAGCATTAAATGTAGATAAATGAAAAGAGTACTGTTAGTTGTTTTAATAGCTTTAGGATTGCAATCGTGCACTATAAAAGAAGAATATGTTATTTATGAAGATGGAAAAATTGATTATAATTATTCGTTAAATGGCAATGATTTAAAATCATATATTCAAGATGAAGGTGGTTACAATTCACTTTTGAATGAAAAAAAAGAGGTGGTAGAGAACTTAAAAAAAGGATTAACAATTGAATCATTGCATAAAATAATGATTGAAGATGAAGATTTTTTGAATGATAAAAGGAGTAATGCAATCGCTTATTTTGAGGAAAATAAATTACTATATGAAAAATTTAAACAGCATAAAGTATATATTGATTTTAATGAATTAACGTATTCAACCGAGTTAAATTCAGTATCAACTGTCATCAGTAAAGAAAGTGAAGAGTTGAATACGTTTTTATTCAATTTGTTTATAGCGATTGATAATCCATTCAATACAAATTATTTAAATAATCAGAAGAATATAAATTCAACCAGTACCGAAATTGTATTTAATAAAGAAGATTTTAAGACTTTAGTCAGTGGCTTAATGCCGAATTTTGATGCTGGAATGGGAGATAATATGGTGTATAATAATATGTTTAATTATCAATTAATTATTCATGCGCCAACTAAAATAGTAAGTAGTACAGTTGAAGATGCCAATTTCTCCTTGGACCAAAAAACGATTCGACTAAATTTTACATTCAATGATATTATTTCGGGTAAGAATAAATCAGCCAAAATTACCTATTAAACGCATAGTTTCGTAAATTTGATTTTCGAAACACATTGTAAAATGAAACAAATTGTCGAGTTCCAAGATTTGGGAATGAACAGAAATTACCAAGAAATATGGGATTATCAAGAAAGTCTTTTAGCCGAAAATATAGCCGCAAAACAATACAACAGAGCACAAGAAAAGGAGGGAGGAACTGATTTTAAGAATACCAAAAATCATTTGCTTTTCGTAGAACATCCGCATGTTTATACACTTGGGAAAAGTGGTCATTTAGAAAATATGTTGGCGTCGAGCGATAAGTTAAATGAAATTCAAGCAACATTTGTTAAAACGAATCGTGGTGGCGATATTACGTATCATGGACCGCAACAATTGGTTGGGTATCCGATTATGGATTTAGAAAATTTTAAACCCGACATTCATTTGTATATGCGCAATTTGGAAGAAGTAATCATCAAAACAATTGCAGAATATGGTTTAAAAGGTGTTCGTTCTCAAGGAGAAACAGGTGTTTGGTTAGACGTTGG
Organism: uncultured Empedobacter sp.; assembly: GCF_937930195.1. NCBI lineage: Bacteria > Pseudomonadati > Bacteroidota > Flavobacteriia > Flavobacteriales > Weeksellaceae > Empedobacter > uncultured Empedobacter sp. The sequence continues at coordinate 2,219 of NZ_CALGVK010000109.1, read as the reverse complement.
TCGACCTTATGCGCGCAAAATTTGTGCAATGGGAGTTAAAGCTTCTCGTTGGGTTACGATGCATGGTTTTGCTCTTAATGTGAATACAGATATGCGTTATTTTGAATATATTGTTCCATGTGGAATCCAAGATAAAGCCGTTGCGTCATTAGAAAGAGAGCTCGGTCATCAGGTAGATATGAACGAAGTAAAAGCGTTTACGAAAAAACATTTTGCTGAAGTTTTTGATGTAGCCTATAAATAAACATTTCTAAGAATAAAAATTATAGTAAAGACCGTTTTTTGTAAAACGGTCTTTTTTATTGGTTTTTAATTTGTTATAAACACTTCAATTAAATGTTTTTCATTTTCGACTATTTTTTAATTTTTTGTTAAAGAATAATTATAAATTTAGCACTTATAAAGAAACGTAATAATGGAAAATAACCAAATCAAAACGAATTATCCAGCGCTCTATACACTGATAATCGTCTTTTTTTTCTGGGGTTTTATTGCCGCAGGTAACAATATTTTTATTCCTTTTTGTAAAAATTATTTCAATTTAGATCAATTTCAATCACAATTAATCGACTTTGCATTTTATACTGCGTATTATGTAGGTGCTTTGCTTTTGTATATTTTTGGCGTTGTAAAAGGTAAGGATCTTGTTGGGCAATGGGGATATAAAAGAAGTATTGTTTACGGACTTTTGTTTTCTGCAATAGGAGCTGGCGCAATGATTATTGCGGTTCAAATTAATGTATATACAGCAATGTTAGTGGGGTTATTTATTGTAGCGTTAGGCTTTTCTTTGCAACAAACAGCGGCCAACCCTTTTGCTGTTCTTTTGGGAGATCCTAAAACAGGAACTTCACGTGTAAATTTAGGTGGAGGAATCAATTCCTTTGGAACAACAATTGGTCCGTTAGTAATTGGTTTTGCATTGTTTGGTACTTTTGAACATGTTTCGGATGACGCGATAAAAAGTTTACCACTTACAAAAGTAGAATATCTATACATTGGTGTTGGATTATTGTTTGTTATTGCAGCAGGAATTTTCTTTTTCTCAAAAAAAGTTCCAGATGGTATCAATAACGAACCAATGGAAAAATCTAACAAAGCATTAACAACATTAATTGTAATGACAATTTTATTGTTTGTAATGTTTTTACCAGTATTTTTGAGTTATAAAAGTGATGAGGCTTTAAAAATTGAAGAATTAAGCAGATTAATTGAAGCTAATCAAAATGTAGAATTAGTCAATCAATATAAAGCAGAAATTGCAACAATCAAAGAACCATTAGAAATGTATCGTATGTCATGGTTATTTGGTGCTTTAGCAGTCGTAGTTGTAGGATTATTGTATGCTTATTTCAGCGCTTCAAAAAAGGCAGAAGGCTGGGGAGCGATGAAATATCCTCAATTAATTTTAGGAATGTTAGCCCTTTTTCTTTATGTTGGAGTAGAGGTCGCAATTGGTTCTAATTTAGGTGAATTATTAACATTGAAAGAGTTTGGTAGCCTAAGTTCTTCACAAATTACACCTTACGTGACGATGTATTGGGGAAGTATGATGATTGGTCGTTGGGCAGGTGCAATTAGTGCCTTCAATTTGACTAAATCAAAAAAACAATTGTTATTAATTATTGTTCCATTAATCGCTTATTCAATTATTATTGGTGTTAATACAATGGCTGGTTTCGATATGTCGCATTTGTATTATTATATTATCTGTATTGCTTTACAAATTGTCGCATTCTTTTTATCAAAAGATAAACCAGCTCGTACATTATTAATTTTCGCAATATTTGGAGCAGTAGCAATGATTATTGGATTATTTTCTACAGGTATGACAGCTATCTATGCTTTCTTAGCAGGAGGATTAGCATGTTCTATTATGTGGCCAGCAATTTTCAGTTTATCAATTGTAGGATTAGGAAAATATACTGCGCAAGGATCTGCTTTTTTAGTAATGATGATTTTAGGAGGTGGAATTATCCCGCCAATTCAAGGAAAATTATCTGATATTATTGGAATTCATAATTCGTATATTATCCCATTATTTTGTTTTGCCTACCTTATTTTGTTCGCAATTATGGTAAAAGGATTTTTAACAAAACAAGGAATCAATATTGATGAATTAGAATCAGAAGGTAGTCATTAAAATAGTTTAAATTATGAAATAAAAAAAGGTTCTTGAGAATTAGACTGCACCCAAAAGTTTGGACAGATTAAAAATT
>NZ_CALGVK010000108.1:0-1568 GCF_937930195.1 uncultured Empedobacter sp. | reverse complement strand
AAAAATGTAGCAGATGTTGTTGTTTCAAATAAACCTAGATTAGGACAAGTTGGTTATAATGAAAATGATGATATGGTACAAGGTATCGTTATTATGTTACGAGGAGAAAATCCATCTGAAGTCATTGGAAATCTGAAAGCAAAGATTGAAGAATTAAATACAAGAACTTTACCAGATAATGTAAAAATTGAAACAGTTGTAGATCGTACCAAATTGGTTGATAATACAGTACATACGGTTTCTAAAAATATCATTGAAGGTATTTTATTAGTATCATTAATTGTTTTTGTTTTTTTATATAATTGGAAATCAACATTTATTGTAGCTTCGGTTATACCGCTTTCGTTTTTGTTCGCAATTATTATGTTGAAAATACAAGGATTACCAGCGAATTTAATTTCAATGGGATCATTGGATTTTGGATTGTTGTTAGAAGGAACTTTGGTAATTGTGGAAACAGTTTTTGTTGCTTTAGCAACCATGCAACATAAAGTAGGAGCAGAACGTTTCGCAAAAATGAGTAAAATGGGCGTTATAAAGAAAAGTGCTGGAAGTGTAGCTTCTTATATTTTCTTTGCCTTACTTATTCTTATTGTTGCTTTATTACCGATATTTTCATTCCAAAAAGTGGAAGGTAAAATGTTCTCTCCTTTAGCATTTACATTGGGATACGCATTATTAGGATCTTTAATATTAAGTCTAACTTATGTTCCTGCAATGTGTAAGTTGCTTTTTAAGAAAAATATGGAGGAGAAAGAGAACTTTATTACTCGATTTTTTCAGAAAACTATTTTCGGATTATATGAAACAGCATTTCGTTATAAAAAAGCAACAATAGGAATTTTTTTAGGGATTTTAGCTCTTTGTTTGTTTAAGTTCTCACATTATGGATCAGAATTTCTTCCGAAATTGAATGAAGGAGCAATTTACATTCGTGCAACTTTACCAAATAGTGTCAATTTACAAGAATCAACTCGATTAACAAAAGAGATGAAAGAGTTGATGCAGAAAGATTGTGATGAAATTGATTTTATTTTAACACAAACAGGTCGTCCAAATGATGGAACTGATCCAACAGGATTTTTCAATATTGAATTTAATATTCAATTAAAAGATGAAAAAGATTGGAAACGCAAGGTTTCAAAAGAAGAGATTATTCAAGAGATGCGAGATAAACTGAATCATTATCCTGGAATTGTATTTGGATTTTCGCAACCCATTCAAGATAATGTTGAAGAATATGTAGCAGGTGTAAAAAGTTCATTAGTTATTAAGATTTTTGGTGATGATTTGTATGATTTAGAAAAATATGCAAATAAGGTAGCTTTATCTATCGAAAAAGTAAATGGAATAACGGATATCAATGTTTACAAAAATATTGGATTACCTGAACTTAGAATAGAATTGAGTGATACAAAAATGGCGAAATATGGTATTAGTACAGCGGATGTTCAGGCAGTAATTGAAATGACAATTGGTGGACAAGCAGCTACTAAGTTTTATGAAAATGATAGACAGTTTGATGTTATTCTTCGTTTTCAGGAAGCTTATAGAGATACTCCTGAGAA
>NZ_CALGVK010000107.1:0-3848 GCF_937930195.1 uncultured Empedobacter sp. | reverse complement strand
AAAAGCAAGAAAAACCTTGATTTCACAAAAAGTTCGTGGGTCAATTTTATTTCTTTTACTTCGGACGGAATTAGTTTTACACAGAAATTTCATCCCGATGCGATTACAAAAGTCGAATTAGAAAAACGTCCGATGTGGAAATCAAAAATTAATACCGATTTTTTTAAATTTTTCCCTGCGCAAAGTTACATGAACATTGGTTTAGGAATTTATCCTGCAAATACACGTTATGTTTTCGAAGATCAAAATTTTTTAACAACATTTTTAGAGCAATATGAGCTTGATTTGAACAAATTAGAACAAAGTTTTGAAGGTGAAGCCTTATTTAGTATTTACGATTTTGAAATTGCAAAAGCATTCAATCCAAACGACTTTTTTGGTAAGAAAGATGACTTTATTCAACAAGTTGTTTATCCACAATTTGTTTTAGGTGGAAAAATGAAAAATGATATTTTCTTCAAGGATTTTTTAAAATCTCATCAGCAAAACATTCAGAAAATTGGTCCCTATTACATGTTACCGATTTCGACAAACATGAAGATTTACATGACGTACAAAAATAATTTATTGTACATCACCAATAATCAATCAATCATGAATCAATATTTGAACAACATGATAAGCTCTTCAAATTTTGTCACTTCAAAATTTGCTACAAATGCTTCAAATCCGATGTTTGGTTATGTCAATCTTAATTTTGATCAATATCCAAAGGAGGTTCAAAACTACATTTACCAACAAATTCCTTTTGGAAATACAAAAGAAATTCAAAAAGTTTTATCCAACTTTGATTATATTGATTACCGTGTTTCAAATGAATATACTAAAACTGGAAAAATACATATGAAGAAAACGGATAAAAATAGTTTAGAAGTTATTTTCTTGCTTTTGGATGAAGCCTATTCTTTATTTTTCAATCAAGCACAACAACAAAATGGAAATTAAAATTAGTCAACTTGTTCCTCATCCACTCAAGGAATTTGGGTTTGAACAATCTGAGATTTGGAAAAACGAGTATACTTTTTCTAGTGGAAATATTTATCAAATTGTTGCGCATTCTGGCGTTGGTAAATCAACGTTGATAAATATTTTGTACGGCGATCGGAAAGATTATGACGGAGAAGTTTTGTTTAACGGACAAACTATTAAGAATTATTCTTTGAATGATTGGACAAAAATTAGACGCGAAAAAATAGCCTATGTTTTTCAAGGTTTGCATTTATTTGAAGAATTAACTTTAATGGAAAACATTCAGTTAAAAAATGTCTTGACGCAACATCGAACAGAAAATCAAATCATCGAATGGATAGAAAAAGTTGGATTAAAAAGTCATTTACATCAAAAAGCTGTTCATCTTTCTTATGGTCAACGTCAGCGAATTGCGGTAATTCGTGCACTTTGTCAACCGTTTGATTTTTTACTTTTAGATGAACCATTTAGTCATTTGGACGAAGTTAATCAACAACTTTTGATTGATTTGGTAACTGAAGAAGCTGCAAAAAATAAGGCTGGAATCATTTTTACCAGCTTACACGAAATTCACGATAAACGCCTTTCAAATGTCATTCAACTCTAAAAATTTAATCGAAAAATTAGTTCGTAAAAACCTAAGTATCTTACGAATTACAACCTTTTGTTTTTTCTCTATTATCGGTTTTTTTATCTTGATTTTGGCTGGAACAATTTATTTAGATTATGCTAAAAATTTTGGTGAAGATAGCTCAGTTTGGAAAGCGAATTATATCGTTTTGAATAAGAAGATTTCGTCTTTACAAACATTAACCGGAGAAAAGCCAAGCTTTAATGAAGACGAAATCGAGGAACTAAAATCGCAGAATTTTACTGCAAAAGTCGGAACTTTCAAAAGCAGTCAATTTCCTGTAAAATTACAAGTTGGTGGAATTGCTGGAATTCGAGGTTTTTCAACTGATTTATTTTTTGAGTCTGTACCAAAAGATTTTATAGAAGTTGATCAATTGGATTGGAAATGGCAAGAAGGTCAAGATTTTATACCGATTATTATCCCGAAAAGTTACCTCAACTTATATAATTTTGGGTTTGCAACAAGTCAAGGATTACCGCAAGTTTCTGAAAGTTTATTTACTAAAATTCCTTTTCAGTTGATTATAGGTAAAGATGAAAATCAAAAAATCTATCAAGCACGAATTGTTGATTTTACCACAAAAATTAACACTATTTTAGTTCCTGAAAACTTTTTAGAATGGGCGAATCAAACCTATGCATCGCAAAAAACAGCACAACCATCTCGTCTTGTAGTCGAAACTAAATCACAAGGAGATGAAAATGCTTCCATTTATTTTGAGCAACATAATTATGATATCAACAAGGATGAATTGAAAAATAATGAATTGACTTATTATTTAAAATTAGCGTTTTCGTTGGTTCTATTTATTGGTCTAATCATTGTTTTTGCAGCAATATGGTTAATGATTATTAATTTCCAATTGATGATTGAAAAGAATAAACATAAGACAAAAGATTTATTTTTGATTGGATACAACATCAATCAATTGGCTCGTCCTTATCTTAAATTTTCGATTATTTTCATGTTGGTAAGTTATATAATTTCGATACCGTTGGTTTATTTCGTCTTAAATATCATCAAAGAAAAAGTTGGGAAATTTATGACCATTGAATCTTCACATGTTTGGGAAGTGATAGGTTTTGGATTGATTATCGTCTTCTTTTTATTCATCTTAAATAAAATTATCTTAACCCAATCGATTAAAAAAATTGCGTTAAAAGAATAAAAAAAGAAAAGGATTCTACCAGAAGTAGAATCCTTTTTATTTAAACAAATATTCTCGATTAGAACGAATATCCTACACCTAAAGAGAAAGAATGATTTTTCACATCTGCTCCAGTAGCTGTTCCATTGTTAACATTTTCTGTTATTTTAGTTAACCCCATGTAGTATCTTGCTCCAACATTGATATTATCTGTCACATTGTATCCTAAACCAAAATTAACACCAAAATCAAAATTCTTTATATCATCTTTGATATCTTGTTTTCCTTCTGTTGTGTAAACGGTATTGTTTGCATAAATACTTGTTTGCTGTTTGTTGCTTGCGTACATGTTAAATCCAAATTGAGGTCCAGCTTCTACATTGAAACGCGATGCTCCTGGATAATATTTGAACATTACTGGAACTTGAATATAATCTAAGGTTGTTTTATTTTTAGTTTTTACCGTTGTATTCCCAACTTCTGTAACTTCATCTTTCAACTTTCCTCCTATTCGAGCAAAATTAACCTCTGGTTGAACTGCAAAACGTTCTGTTAATGGAAAATGACCGTAAAGACCTGCGCTAAAACCTACTTTATAATCATTATCTTTCACATCTTTTCCATTAAATGAAGACATATTTACACTTGATTTAATACCAAATTGTGCAGATGTTGTTTTTTCTTGTGCGCTCAAACTAACAACTCCTAACATTGCAGCAGCAATAAAAAATAATTTTTTCATCTTTTTAAATTTTATAGTTCTAATTATGATGTATTCATAATTTCAAGTGCTGTGCCAAATAATGTTAAAAACAATATTTAAACACACAAGTTATTGATATGTTTATTTTTACATCATTTATTTTAACATAATTCTAATCTTCAAAAACAAAAAAGCTACATCTTTCGATGTAGCTTTTATCAATTATAAGTGGTCTATATTAGAATTTGTAAGCAAATCCAATTGCAACTGCACTTGATGCAGCATCAAATTCTCTTCCTAAAACTTCTCTTTTAGTGTAACCATGTTTATTATTGTTAGCAATGTTTATTGCTTGCTGTGTGTACTGTTCAATTTTACTCATTTACTTGCCCCTT
>NZ_CALGVK010000106.1:0-18286 GCF_937930195.1 uncultured Empedobacter sp. | reverse complement strand
TCAACATCCACTTTGGAAGTAAGTTGTAAGAATTTTTTATAACATTTACCCACTTAGAAATAAGTGGGTTTTTTTGTATCTCTCAATTTTAGATTACTTTTGTAAGGATTTATTCAACAGGATGAAAAAAACAATCATTGGTTTATTTTTATTGGGAGCTGTGATAGCACAAGCTCAAGAAGATTCGATAAAAAGTTTAAAACCTTTAAAAGGATCGTCAGGGAATGATTCTATAACGTATTTTAAAACTAAAATCGACGATTATAAATTTTGGACAAATGGCAGAAAGCCAGAAGTTATTGATACAACATTGCATATCAAAAACTATTACAACCAAAATTTTATAAAGCAGGATGCGTTTGGGAAATTATTTTATCCTAATGTTGGAGGTGTTGTTGTGGATTTAGAATATCAAAATTCACCTTTCAATCCATCGATGTTGCCAACAGGTAAAAAGTATAACTATTATTATGCGAATGAGATCAAATATTACGATGTAAAATCGCCTTATACTGAGTTTATTTACGAAAATGGCGTAAAAGAAGGAAACTTTTTGTCTTCCACATTTTCGCATAATATCAACAAGCAATTCAACTACACTTTTCATTATCGAGGTTTAATTTCTGAAGGTCGTTATAAACACGAAAAGGCACAGAATAATACATTCGTATTTTCATCAAATTATAAAACAAAATCAGAACGTTTCAAGTTGTGGTGGAATTATGCAGCGCAGAATTTGAAAAATAATGAAAACGGTGGAATAAAAGATATTTACGATTTTATTTTACAAGATGAACGTAGAAAGACAAATATTCGTAATATCGATGTAAATTCCCAAACAGCAAAATCTGAATTTGATGCACGTCGAATTGAGTTGAATGCGTCGTATGGAATTTTAAAAAAGTTGAACGAAAAAGATTCTACTTTTTATAATCCGATCGAATTAAAGAACAAGTTTTCCTACGAAAAACAAAAATATCGATACGAAGATTCCTCTCCAAATGGTGATTTGTATGATACACCTCTGATAACAGGACTTGACAACAGAAATAAAAAGAGTTTTACTGATTTGTCGAATACAACAACTGCTGGTTTTCTTTGGACCGATCGTGTGAAAATTGAGGCTGGAGTTAAATTACAAAGTTTGCGTGTGTTTTCAGAAGAGCCTTTTATTTTTTCTAAAGTGGATGAAGATGACAACATAATTTATAATGTAAATAATCCTAAAGAAATAAAAGAAAATCTTTTTGGAGTTGTAGGAAAAGTGGATTTTGATTGGAATGAAAAGTTAAAACTTTACGGAAATGTAGAGTATCTACAATCGGATAATTATAAAAGTGTCTACAATGTGGATGCCGTTTTAGATATTACGCCAATAGAAGGTTATACATTAAGTGCAGGTGCGGTTATACAGTCTAAGATTCCATCGTTGAATGCCATTTATAATCAAAGTTTTTTTGCCGATTTTAATTACGCAAACAAGTTTGAAACAGAAAATGTTCAAAATTTATTTGCAAAATTAAAATTAGATAAAGTAAATACGACAGTAGAAGCATCTCTTTACAATCTCGACAATAAAGTGTACCTGGATTCAGATTTAGTTTACAAACAGCTAAATGATAATATCAATTATTTCAAAATAAAAGGTGAAAATCATTTACGTTTCGGAAAAATAAATTTGGTTTCGACAGCTCAATATCAAAAAGTAACCAAGAATGAGAATATTATGCCTTTGCCAGACTTCTTGATTCGTGAAACGTTATATTGGCAAGGAGAATTATTTAATAAAAATGCACAATTACAAGCGGGTATTAATGCAACGTATTTTACGAAATACAATGGATTACGTTACATCCCGATACTTAATGAATTTGCCATACAAGACCCAACTAATATTCAAGAGATTGGAGGTTATCCTATTTTGGATGTTTTTATCAATTTCAAGGTTCGTAATATGCGTTTCTACATTCGTGGTGAACATATCAATGCTTCTTTCACTAAAGAACCAGATTATTTCGCCGCACCAAATGTTCCGTACCGAGATTTTAAATTTCAACTTGGGTTGAAATGGAATATTTTCAGTTAAAATAATTACAAATTATATAGAAAAACGACTTCAAGATGAGGTCGTTTTTTTTTGTCTAAAATCATTTGTGTAGAATAATTCTAAATAGTTATTTTTAGAAAAATTTTATACATGAAAAAATTCCTACTTTTATTTTGTTTGATTTTCTCTCAAATCGGTTTTTCTCAAGAGAAATTATCAATTGCTGAAATCCAAAAAATAAATTCCAAAATCTTAAATACTGAACGAGAAATTTGGGTGAATCTTCCCGAATCGTATTATAATAATAAACTTCAAAAAGTAAATTATCCTGTGATTTATGTGTTAGATGCCGAATCTAATTTTACGTTTTTAACAGGCGTAGTTTCTAAGTTTCAATCGGGATTTTATCCAGAAATGTCTGAATCGATCATTGTCGGAATTACGAATAAAAATGGTGATCGAACAAAAGATTTTACACATGTAAATGATGTTAATTTTCTGAATTTTATTCAAAATGAATTGTTTCCTTTTATGCAGAAAAATTATCGTGTGAATGATTTTCGTTTGTTAATTGGACATTCTTTAGGTGGATATTTTGCGTTGAAAACCTTGTACAACCATCCCAAAACTTTCAATGGATATGTTGCGCACGATCCAAGTGTTTGGTTTAATGACAAAGAATTATTGAATCTTTATCAAAATTTAGAAAATCATTCTTTCGAGAATCGATTCTTGATGATAACACAAGTTGGTGAAAGTCAAAATGCAGATCATTTACGAGACCATTATCAAAGTATAAAAAAGGTGGACGAACGTTTGAAATCATCAAAGAATAAATCATTGAATTATCATTACAAACAATATATTGACGAAGAACATGGTTCGGTTCCGATGATTGGCTCGATTGATTATTTGCGTTGGCAGTTTGATGGTTATCGTGTGAATATTAAAGAGATTCCGAATCAACCAAATTTGGTGAAGGATTCTTTTGAAACGATTTCTAGAAAATTGAATTATTCTTTTCAACCAACAGAAACGTATATCAATAATGTTGCAAATTATCTGGTAAAACAAAAGAAAAATGATTTAGCAAAACAGTTTTTTGAACAAAATGTGAAAAATTTTCCTGAAAGTTTACAAGCAAAAGAAGAGTTAGAAAAATTCTTGGACTCGAATAAAAATTAGTAATTTGGTAAAAACATTTTGATGAAAAAAATACTCTATTTAACAACTTTATTGACGACGACTGCTTTTGCACAAGATTTGAATTTAGATCAAGCAAAGAAAATTTTCGATTTACCAACGCATTGTATCAAGACTGAGTATCCGAATAAACTAGGAAATGTTTTGGGAAGTGATGCAGATTTGAAAACACCAAAGCAATTGCGCCCAATTTTTTATGGTTGTTTTGATTGGCATTCGTCTGTGCATGGATTTTGGTCGATTGTGAAATTGATGAAAGATTTTCCAGAATTGGATCAAAATAATGAAGTTAGAAATGAGTTAAATCAATTGATTACAGCCGAAAATGTTGCGGTCGAAATGGCTTTTTTCAATGATAAAAATAACAAGAATTTTGAGCGTACTTATGGTTGGGCTTGGTTGTTACAATTGCAAATGGAATTGAATCATTGGCAAGATAAAGATGCGCAAGTTTGGGCAAAAAATTTGAAACCTTTGAGTGATTTGATAATTGTTCGATACAAAGAATATTTACCAAAATTGGTTTATCCAATTCGTACGGGAACGCATGATAATACGGCTTTTGGTTTGAGTTTAGCGATAGATTATGCACGTTCTGTGAATGATAAATCGTTCGAAAAAGTGATTGTAACTCATGCAAATCGTTTGTATGGAAAAGATACAAAATGTAACATTGCTTTCGAGCCAAGTGGTTCCGATTTTCTTTCGGCTTGTTTAGAAGAAGCATTGATTATGTCAAAAATTCAACAAAAAGAGGACTATAAAAAATGGTTAAAAGATTTTTTACCTCAATTATTTAAAAAGAATTTTGAATTGAATCCTGGAATAGTTTCAGATCGTACAGATGGTCATTTGGTGCACTTAGATGGACTAAATTTTAGTCGTGCAACAGCTTTGTATCAAATTGAACATAAATTACCCGAATTAAAACAGTTGAATAAAATTGCAGAAAATCACCTCAATTATTCATTAAATAATATTTCAAATGACGATTACATGGGAAGTCATTGGTTGGGTACTTTTGCACTTTATGCATTGAAAACAAAACAAGAACTAAAAATAAAATAATGTTTAAGGATCAGGACGGAAATTATAAATTGAAAGTAGCGTTTGATTACGATGATACGTTGACAGATGACGTTTTGTTTCAGTTAGCCCAACGAATGATTCGAAAAGGACATGATGTCTGGATCATGACGGTTAGGACAAGTAACGAGCAATACGTAAAGCATTGTTTAAAGATGAATATTCAACCGAAATTGGAAGGTCGTAATGCAGATTTAATTGCAGATGCGACTACATTGGGTGTCGTAGATAAAATTATTTATACCGATAGTGAAGATAAATTGGAATTTTATCAAGAACACCAATTTGATCTACTTTTTGATGATGATGCCGATTGGCATACAAATCCGATTTGCGAAGCTGGAGGTATAGTAATTCACATCTAGAATTAGCTAATGATAGGGATTTTATAGAAGTAGAATTGTTTCTAAATTTGTTTCAAACAAATACAAATAATAAACATTAATTGAATTTTATGAAAAAATATTTTTACATCATATTTGCAGTTTTAGGCATTATAGCTTTTGGTTATAGTCAATATTCGAAAGGACAATTAGAAGATCAATTGACGAAAACCGGAAAGTGTGTACAAGGAGTTGTGGTTGAAACAAGCGGTACGTTTAAACGTCCGAAAGCAACAATTCAATATCCTGTAAATGATGAAGTTTACGAAGTTACATTACGCTCCAGAGCGGATGTAGATGAAGTGGTATTGATTAAGTTTGATACATTAAATCCTGAAGAAGTGATGCTTGTAGATAAATGCAATTAAGTGTAGTCTCAAGTTTATAATGGAAAAATCCACCAAGCAATTGGTGGATTTTTTGGTTTTATTGTATTTCCGTTAATTTCGGAATAAATTCTTCTTCAATTTCTTTGAAAGTTGCTTCCAAATCAACTAAGTTATCATGCGTAACTAATTTTGTACGATAAGGTTTGAAATTTGGAATTCCTTTGAAATAATTGGTATAATGCATACGAGTTTCTAAAATCCCTGTGCGCTCACCCTTCCATTCAACTGCCCAATTTAAGTGGTTTTTTGCAGCTTCCATTCGTTCTATAATAGTAGGTTCTGCTAACAATTCTCCTGTTTCACGATAGTGTTTTATTTGCTCAAAAATCCAAGGGTAACCAATTGCTGCTCGACCAATCATCACACCATCTACACCATATTTTTCTTTGTATGCAATTGCTTTTTGTGGCGAATCAATATCTCCGTTTCCAAAAATCGGAATCTCAATATTTGGGTTTGCTTTTACTTTTGCAATCGGTTCCCAATTTGCTTCTCCTTTGTACATTTGCATGCGTGTACGACCATGAATAGACAATGCTTTGATACCTGTTTCTTGCAAACGTTCTGCAACTTCGTAAATGTTAATTGATTCGGAATCCCAACCCAAACGAGTTTTCACGGTAACTGGTAAATGCGTACTTTCGACAACAGATTTTGTTAAACGTACCATCAAATCTATATCTTTTAATACGCCAGCTCCAGCTCCTTTACACACTACCTTTTTTACAGGACATCCAAAGTTAATATCTACGATATCAGGTTGTACGGTTTCGACAATTTTAGCAGACATGGCCATTGCTTCTTCATCTCCACCAAATATCTGAATACCAATTGGACGTTCGTAATCAAAAATATCTAATTTTTGACGACTTTTTATTGCATCACGAATCAATCCTTCAGAAGAAATAAACTCTGTATACATCAAGTCTGCACCATGCATTTTACATAGTCGACGAAATGGCGGATCACTTACATCTTCCATTGGAGCAAGCAATAAAGGGAAGTCTGGTAATTCTATGTTTCCTATCTTTACCACGAAATAATTTTTTGCAAAATTACATAAAACTTATGAAACAAGATCGAAAGACCGAAGGTGTAAATCAATATTTAAAGTTTTCTGCTATGGGAATTCAGATGGCAGCTGTGATTGCCTTGTTTGCTTGGTTGGGCACTTTTTTAGATAAAAAGTTCGAAACAACGCAGCCTTTATGGACGGCTGGCTTATCTTTGCTGGGTGTTTTTGCAGGATTATATTTGATGTTGAAGCAATTACCAAAAAAATAATAAAATGATCAAGAAATTTATTCTTTTAGCACTTGCTTTTATTGTAATGGTTGCAATTTTTTGTGGGATTCATTACACAATTGTTACTCACTATAATTTTAGCGAAAATCCGCTAATTGTTCCCAAAATGTATTTGATAATTGGCTTAATCACCTTAATGATTTTTCAAGTAGGATGTTTTGTGAAAATAAAATTTCCCGAATACGTAGGCTTTGCCTTTATGGGAGGGATGATAGCGAAGATGGCAGTTGTCTTAGCTTTGGTTGTTGTGAATGAGCAAATTAAATCAAATGTAGTGCAATTAATTATAAGTTATTTTGTAATTTTGCTTGCCGAAGTTTTAGTGTTTATTCGCTTAATTAATTTAAAGTTAAAAAAAGTTTAATGATTTTTAGCATTTGACTTTGGTAAGTGGTTAATTTACTATAATTTTGCACGCAATTTAGAAACAAAGGAATTATACATGAAATTTTCAGCGTTATTAGCGTTTTTATTACTTTTCAATTTCGGATTTGCTCAGCACGCAGCATCTTCGCAAGAGAATCTTCCAAAAACGTTTGAGGAGTTAGTTAAAATTGAGCAAGCAAAGAGTCAAGAGGAAGCTGCTAAAGTGAAATCTGGTGAATCTACGTTCAATCCCGTGCCTGGTATTATGCATCATATTGCAGATGCGCACGATTGGCATTTATGGGGAGAAGGTGAAAAAAGTGTAGGTGTTGCATTACCAATAATTTTATGGGATAATGGTTTACATGTTTTCATGTCTTCTAAATTTCATCACAATGAGGCAGTTGCTGAAAGTAATGGAAATTACTACATCAACTTCCACGAAAAAATCTACAAAACAGATGCACAAGGAACAATCCAAGCTCATATCGATGAGAAAGGAGTGTATCACTTGGATAATGAAAAACCTTTAGATTTTTCTATTACGAAAAACGTAGCGTCAATGTTAATCTCTTTCGTGATTTTAATCTTAGTTTTCTCTGCAGTAGCATCTAACTACAAAAAAGGAAATATGGTGCCAAAAGGTATCGCAGGATTCATCGAGCCAATTATTATTTTTGTTCGTGATGAAGTTGCGATTCCAAATATTGGAGAGAAAAAATATGCTAAATTTATGCCTTACTTACTAACGTTATTTTTCTTTATCTGGATCAACAACTTATTAGGTTTGTTACCAGGTGCGGCTAACGTTACAGGTAATATCGCAGTGACATTTGTTTTAGCATTAATCGCATTAATCGTAATTAATTTCTCAGGAAACAAAGATTACTGGGGACACATGTTATGGATGCCAGGTGTGCCAGTTCCTGTAAAAATTATTTTAGCTCCAATTGAGTTGATCGGAATTATTACAAAACCTTTCGCCTTAATGATTCGTTTATTTGCGAACATTACAGCAGGTCACATCATCATTATGTCGTTAATTTCGTTAATCTTTATCTTCCAAACAGAAGCAATGGCAGGAGGTTCTATTCCTTTAGCTTTATTTATCTACTGTTTAGAGTTATTAGTAGCGGCATTACAAGCTTTCGTATTCACAATGTTAGTTTCATTATTTATCGGAACAGCAGTAGCAGAACACGATCATCATTAAGAATAAATAGAAAAAACAATAAAATAATTTTTTAATAATTAAATACAATTATCATGACAGGAAGTATTGCAGCAATCGGAGCAGGTTTAGCAGTTTTAGGAGTTGGTTTAGGTATCGGTAAAATCGGTGGATCAGCTATGGAAGGAATCGCTAGACAACCAGAAGCGGCTTCAAAAATTCAAACAGCTATGATTATCGCAGCAGCCTTAATCGAGGGTGCAGGTTTATTCGGTATCGTAGTTGCGTTATTAGGTAACGGATAATATTTGAATTAAAATTAGCTTCAATAACGGTTGGTTGTTGAAGCTAATTCATTAAAAAATTAATTAGTAAAAAATAAAATTTAATACATACACACAATGGATTTAATTACACCTTCAGTTGGTCTTATTTTTTGGACTGCGGTCGTATTTATCATCTTATTAGTATTGTTAAGATCATTAGCTTGGAAACCAATTTTATCTGCAGTTAAAGAAAGAGAACAATCTATCGAAGATGCATTAAACGCAGCTAAAAAAGCGAAAGAAGAGATGGCTTTATTAAACGCTCAAAACGAGAAAATCATGAAAGAAGCTCGTGCAGAACGTGATGCAATCTTGAAAGAAGCGCGTGAAATGAAAGAAAATATCATCAACGAGGCGAAAAATTCTGCAACTGTAGAAGCTAACAAATTAATTGAAAACGCTAAAACAGCTATCCAAAACGAAAAAGCATCAGCAATGGCTGATATTAAAAATCAAGTTGGACAGTTATCAATTGAAATTGCTGAAAAAATCTTAACAAAAGAATTGTCAGATAAATCTGCACAAGAAGCTTTAGTTAATGACGTTATTGATCAAGTAAAATTCAATTAATCATGGCAGGATTCAGAGCAGCACATAGATACGCTAAAGGTTTGATGGGATTTGCTATTGAAGCAAATCAAACAAATGAAGTGTATGCTGAAATGAATGATGTTCGCAAAATCATTAAAGAGAATGAAGATTTAAGAATTTTCTTAAACTCTCCGGTGATTGATGCGAAGAAAAAAGAAGTCGTATTGAGTGAGATTTTTAAATCTTTATCAAAAACTTCTCAAACATTCATTTCATTAGTCGTTAGACAGGGTAGAGAAAATATCTTGTTTAAAATTGCTGATCAGTTTATCACATTATATGATCAAGCAAATAATATTGTAACAGCTGAAATTACTTCGGCAGTACAATTAGATCAACATACAATTGATAACATTGTTGCAAAAGCAAAACAAACTTTAGCAGCAGGTAGTCAAGTAAAAGTAGAAAACAAAATTGATGCATCTTTAATTGGTGGTTTCGTATTAAAAATAGGAAACAATCAAGTAGATTCTTCAATAAAAACAAAGTTAGCTACGCTTAAAAAAGATTTTTCGAAAAACGAATACATTCCTAAATTTTAAATATTTCAGAAATGCCAGAAATAAATCCAGCTGAAGTTTCAGCTATATTAAAACAACAACTTTCAAGCTTTGATTCAGCAGTCGAATTAGCTGAAGTTGGAACCGTTCTAACTGTTGGGGATGGTATTGCTCGTGTTTACGGGTTAGACAATGCTCAATACGGAGAATTAGTAGAATTCTCAAACGGGTTAGAAGGAATGGTACAAAACCTTGAAGAAGATAACGTAGGTATTGTACTTTTCGGACCTTCAAAAGGAATTAGAGAAGGTGATACAGTAAAACGTACAAACAAGATTGCATCTATTAACGTAGGTGAAGGAATGTTAGGACGTGTTGTTGATATGTTAGGAAATCCGATCGATGGTAAAGGACCAATCGAAGGACAATTATACGAAATGCCTATCGAGCGTAAAGCTCCAGGAGTTATCTACCGTCAACCAGTAAACGAGCCTTTACAAACAGGTATCGTTTCTATTGACTCGATGATTCCAATTGGACGTGGACAACGTGAGTTAATCATTGGTGACCGTCAAACAGGTAAAACTTCTGTTGCTTTAGATGCAATCTTAAATCAAAAAGAATTTTACGATAGAGGTGAAACAGTTTTCTGTATCTATGTTGCAGTAGGACAAAAAGGGTCTACAGTTGCTGGTATTATGAAAACATTACAAGATCACGGTGCAGACAAATATACAGTAGTAGTTGCTGCTAATGCATCTGATCCAGCTCCAATGCAAGTATATGCTCCAATGGCAGGTGCTGCAATCGGTGAATTCTTCCGTGACTCTGGTCGTCCAGCGTTAATTGTTTATGATGATTTATCTAAACAAGCAGTTGCTTACCGTGAGGTGTCTTTATTATTACGTCGCCCACCAGGACGTGAAGCATACCCTGGAGACGTTTTCTACTTACACTCTCGTTTATTAGAGCGTGCTGCGAAAGTAATTAAAGATGATACAATCGCATCTCAAATGAATGATTTACCAGAATCTATGAAAGGTATCGTAAAAGGTGGTGGTTCTTTAACTGCTTTACCAATTATCGAAACTCAAGCTGGTGACGTTTCTGCATATATCCCAACAAACGTAATTTCGATTACAGATGGACAAATTTTCTTAGAGTCTGATTTATTCAACTCTGGTGTTCGTCCAGCGATTAACGTAGGTATCTCTGTATCTCGTGTTGGTGGTTCTGCACAAACAAAACCAATGAAAAAAGTATCTGGTACATTGAAATTAGACCAAGCTCAATACCGCGAGTTAGAAGCTTTCGCGAAATTTGGTTCTGATTTAGATGCAGCAACAATGAACGTAATTGGAAAAGGTGAACGTAACGTGGAGTTATTAAAACAAGATGTTAACTCTCCAATTCCAGTAGAAGAACAAGTAGCAGTTATTTTTGCGGGTACTAACGGTATGTTGAAAGACGTTCCAGTAAACAAAGTGAAAGAGTGGCAAGCTGATTTTGTTGAGCTAATGCGAAACAAATATGCAGACACTTTAACATCTATCCGTTTAGGTAAATGGACTGACGAAATTACAGACGTATTGAAGAAAGTAGTAGCTGAAACTACTTCTAAGTACTAATAAAATATAAATGAAACTTAGAGGTTTCTGATCTCTAAGTTTCTTTTAATCCTTCATCTCAAATAGAATTATGGCAAATTTAAAAGATATACGTACACGTATTACTTCTGTAGGTTCTACAATGCAGATCACAAGTGCTATGAAATTAGTATCTGCTGCAAAACTAAAACGTGCTACAGATTCTATTGTACAGTTACGTCCCTATGCAGATAAATTACGTGAACTTTTACAAAATGTAAGTTCTACTTTAGAAGCTGAAGTAGGAGGTGCATTAACAGAAGAACGCGAAGTTAATAAAGTACTATTAGTCGTTATTAACTCAAACAGAGGTTTATGTGGAGGATACAACTCGAGCATCATCAAAAAAGTAAATGCTTTATTGGCTGGTGAATTAGCTGGTAAAGAAATAGAGCTTTTAACAATTGGTAAAAAAGCAAACGATACTTTTAGTAAAACACAAACTATCTATAAAAATGCATCAAGCATTTGGGATAATTTAAACTTTGCAGATGTAGCTGAGATTGCGGATGATTTAGTTGCAAAATTTGAAGAAGGTCAATATGATCAAATAAGAATCATATATAACCAATTTCAGAATGCAGCCGTACAAATCGTTCAAGACGAACAATTCTTACCAGTTGTTTTAGAGAAAAAAGAAGACGAAACTAACAATACAGCAGAGTTAGATTACATCTTCAATCCTTCGAAGGAAGAAATCTTAAGAGACTTAATTCCTCAAACGTTAAAAACGCAATTATTCAAAGCTGTGTTAGACGCTAATGCTTCTGAGCACGGAGCACGTATGACGGCAATGCATAAAGCAACAGACAACGCAAGCGAGTTACAGAAATCATTAAAGATTCAGTACAACAAAGCGCGTCAAGCTGCTATTACAAACGAGATCTTAGAGATCGTTGGTGGGGCAGAAGCGTTGAATGCATAAGACAAACGACTTATCTTATTTTAAATACAAAAGCAACTTCTTACAAGAAGTTGCTTTTTTTATAACTATTATTGATTGACATGTTGTACTGAAATTATGCGAAATCTCTTTAGTAATTAATTCAATCATTAGTACCCCTAATAATGCGGTTTAGAGAGGTCTTTAAAAACGTAGTTAGGTTTTGATTAAAACGTAGTTAGGTTTTACATAAAACCTAAGGAGGTTTTACTTAAAACGTCAGGACATTTTTATATGAACAAAAAAAGCCTTGAACAAATGTCAAGGCTTACTATATTCTAATTGCTTAGATTTAATTGTGAATTACTTCATTTGAAATAATGGACGTGACGACATAAACTCGTTTACACGATCTGCTACATTATCAATAACCTCTTCATTATCGATGTTCATTAACACTTCGTCAACCAAATCTGCTACTGTTTGCATGTCTGCTTCTATAAGACCACGCGTTGTAACTGCCGCTGTACCTAAACGAATTCCTGATGTTACGAAAGGTGATTTGTCATCAAAAGGAACCATGTTTTTGTTGCAAGTTATCTCTGCCAATACCAAGGCATTTTCTGCTTGTTTACCAGAAATTCCTTTGTTTCTTAGGTCAATCAACATACAATGATTGTCTGTTCCGCCCGAAACAATGTTATATCCTTTTGCAACCAACGCTGCAGCTAATGCTTTTGCATTTTTCACAACTTGTACAATGTAGTCCATATATCCATCAGATAACGCTTCTTCGAAAGCAACTGCTTTTGATGCGATAACATGCTCCAAAGGACCTCCTTGTGTTCCTGGGAAGACTGCTCCGTTCAAAATTTGAGACATCATTTTAATTTCTCCCTTCGGAGTAGTTAATCCCCAAGGATTTTCGAAGTCTTTTCCCATCATAATTACGCCACCTCTTGGGCCTCTTAGTGTTTTATGTGTCGTAGTTGTTACGATATGACAGTGAGGCATTGGGTCGTTTAAGATGCCACGAGCAATCAAACCTGCTGGGTGAGAAATATCTGCTAATAACAAAGCGCCAACTTCGTCTGCAACTTCGCGGAATTTTGCGTAATCAATATCACGAGAATAAGCCGATGCACCACAAATAATCATTTGAGGTTTCTCTTTGCGAGCCGTTTCTGCCATTGCTTCGTAATCTATCAATCCTGTTTCTTTGTCTACACCGTAGAAAGAAGTTTGGTAAGTCATTCCCGAAAAATTAACGGGAGAACCATGTGTTAAGTGCCCACCATGCGATAAATCGAAGCCTAAAATTTTGTCTCCAGGTTTCAAACAAGCTAAGTAAACTGCCGCATTTGCCTGAGAACCAGAGTGCGGTTGTACGTTCGCATATTCTGCATTAAACAATGCTTTCAAACGTTCTATTGCAATAGTTTCTACTTCATCTACAACTTCGCACCCGCCATAATAACGCTTTCCTGGGTACCCTTCTGCATATTTGTTCGTTAAAACAGAACCCATCGCACGCATTACATTGTCAGAAACAAAGTTTTCTGACGCGATTAGTTCAATTCCATTTAATTGTCTTTCTTTTTCTTCTTCGATCAAATCAAAGATTACATCTTGTGCCATGTTTTTTGTTTGTATTTATTGTGTTTCAAATATAAGATTTTATCGTCTAATTTCTATACGATGTTTTCGCTATAAAATAAGAATTATCAACACTATGTTTTATTTATTTTGGGCGTTCCCTTCGGGCGGGCTATCCGTTGCAATCTTTTTTGGTGTGTAGACAAGCTCCACACCAAAAAAGGATTTCCACTACTATCCCTAACGCAGATTGAGAAAAGAGTAGTTGTTATTTTATATAAAGTCTACTTATTTTAATCTAAAAAATAATTTATTTTTCAAACGAATTCAAATTGACTTTTCAATAGAAAGGCGCTAAAAAAATATAAGATAATTCTTTTCTTATTCCGAATCTTTGGAGGAGTTTAACAAATCCAAACAAAAGATTTTTAATCTATAATATTCTTAAAGACTCATTAACTATCAAATTCTCTCATTAAATTTACCTCATGAAAAATGATACTTTTTGTATTGGTTTGATGTCTGGAACATCATTAGATGGTTTGGATATCTGCTACGTTCGGTTTGATGATGCAGGTACTTTCGAAATTTTACATGCCGAAACCATCAATTATACAGCAGATTGGCGAAAAAATCTCTCCGAGGCTTACCAATATTCTGCAATGAATTTGTGTGAATTAGACGTTAATTTTGGTTATTTTTTGGGAGAACAAGTCAAAAAGTTCATGCAAAAATATGAAATAAAAGACGTGGATTTTGTGGCATCGCATGGACAAACTATTTTTCATCAACCGAAGAAATCGTTTACTTTACAAATCGGAAATGGTGCTGCAATAGCTTCTCGTTGTCAACAAAAAGTAGTGTGTGATTTTCGTACACAAGATGTTGTTTTAGGAGGACAAGGTGCGCCTTTGGTTCCGATTGGCGACGAATTGTTGTTTCATCAATATGATGCTTGTCTCAATTTAGGAGGTTTTTCTAATATTTCCTTGAATAGAAACCAACAACGTATTGCGTTTGATATTTGTCCGATTAATATTGTTCTGAATCTTTATGCAAATCAATTAGGAGTTGATTATGATAAAAATGGAGAAATCGCACAACAAGGAAATGTAAATCACGCGTTGGTTGAAGAGTTAAATCAGCTTGCATTTTATCAATTGTCTTATCCAAAATCTTTGGGATACGAATGGATCGAATCAGAGTTCTTAACAATTGTTGATAAGTATGCTATTTCGACACAAGATAAGTTGAGAAGTTGTGTAGAGCACTTCGTGTTTCAAATTCAAGAAGTCTTTTCTTTTTATGATATTAACAATGTGTTGATAACTGGAGGAGGCGTACGAAATGTATTTTTTATCAATAGATTACGAGATTTATCTGATGTTGAAATCATCATTCCAAACGATAATTTAATCGATTTTAAAGAAGCTTTAATCTTTGCTTTTCTTGGATATAAACGAATTAAGAACGAAGTTAATTGCTTGTCTTCTGTAACTGGTGCGAGTAAAGATCATTGCTCAGGAGTTATTTTCGAAGCGATTAAAAGCAATAATATCAAAAGGAAGTTTAGTTTTAAATAAAGTTCAATTCTTAAGTTATAATTAGGCAGTTAAAAACGAGTTCATTAATTTTACCGAACTAAAAAAAAATACAATGATTGTTACTAAACTTTTTAATAAATTTTTTCATAGCCAAACGTCTGGAGGAATATTTTTGATATTCTGTACAGCATTTTCTTTATTCTTAGCCAATTCACCGTTTGCAGAATCGTATGATGCTATTTGGCAGATGGACATGTTTGGACATTCATTCGCACATTGGATAAATGATGGATTAATGGCAGTATTCTTTTTCTTGATAGGTTTAGAACTGAAAAGAGAAATATTTGTAGGAGAATTATCCGATACTAAAAAGGCGATTTTACCAGTGTTTGCAGCAATTGGTGGAATGGCTATGCCAGCTTTTATTTTCTATTTAACCAATAAAGGTACAGATACCATTCATGGTTTTGGAATCCCGATGGCAACTGATATTGCATTTGCTGTTGCAATTATTACGATGCTGGGAAAACGTGTTCCTATGTCCCTAAAAGTATTTTTAACTGCTTTGGCAGTAATTGACGATTTAGGAGCAATTATCGTGATTGCGTTGTTTTATCCAAATCCAGAAATGCCTTTAGATTTTACACAATTCGGAATTGCAATGGCTATTTTGTTCGGTCTTTTTGCGCTGAATAAAATGAAAGTAAAATCAATGATTCCGTATATTATAGGAGGAATTGCTGTGTGGTGGTTTATGTTACATTCTGGTATTCATGCTACTATTGCGGGAGTTTTGGTTGCATTTACAATTCCTTTTGATAAAGATGATTCTAAATCACTTTCAGCTAAAATGGAGCATGCTTTACATATTCCTGTAGCATTTGTTATATTACCATTATTTGCTTTAGCAAATACCGCAATAACGATAGATGCTGGAGGTTTTTCACATTTTAGTGTTCCATTAGCTACAGGTATTTTCTTAGGTTTAGTGGTCGGAAAACCAGTTGGAATTACTTTATTTACATGGATTGCAGTAAAATTAGGATTATGTGTATTACCAACAGCAGTCAATTTTAAACGAGTTTTTGGTGTAGGAATTTTAGGAGGAATTGGATTTACAATGTCGATTTTTGTTTCGATGTTAGCATTCAAAGATCCAAGCTATGTAAAAGAAGCAAAACTGATGATTTTGGTAGCTTCTTTGACAGCTGCAATAGTTGGTTTTGTACTTTTAAAAATCTTATTAACAACGAAACAAGATTATTCAGATTAATTAAATCAATCAAAATAAGAACAAATAGAATCGAATTTTTCTTCAGAGAAATTCGATTTTTTTATTGACTTAGATTGTATCTTCGTATAAAATTTTAAATAAATGAGAACGTATCAAGAAACAATCGATTGGTTGTTTACAAATTTACCCATGTTTCAACGTGTAGGAGCTTCTGCTATGAAAGCTGATTTGACTAATATTACAGCTTTGTGTAATTATTTAGGAAATCCTCAAACGAAGTTTAAAACAGTACATATTGCAGGAACAAATGGTAAAGGAAGTACGTCTCATATGTTGGCTTCTATTTTTCAGGAAGCGGGTTTCAAAACTGGATTAACCACTTCTCCACATCTGAAAGACTTTAGAGAACGTATTCGTGTGAATGGTGTGATGGCAGAAGAAGAATTTGTAGTGGATTTTGTCAATAAACACGAACAAAAAATAATCGATCAAAAAGCATCTTTCTTTGAGATTGCTATTGCAATGGCTTTCGAGTATTTTGCTCAACAAAAAGTGGATATTGCAATTATTGAAACAGGTTTAGGAGGACGTTTAGATTCAACAAATATTATTTTACCAGAACTTTCAATTATTACAAATATTGGGTTAGATCATACACAGTTTTTAGGGGATACCTTGGATAAAATTGCATTTGAAAAAGCTGGAATTATTAAACCAAATACAGCGGTTGTCATTGGAGAAACAACTGCCGAAACAAAACCAGTTTTTATGAAAGTTGCCCAAGAACGAAATGCAGAAATTATTTTAGCCGAAGAAAAGTATTTTCAAGATTTAACTTCAGATTTGAAAGGCTCGTATCAAATCAAAAATAAACGGGCTGTACTTGCAGCGATAGAACAATTACAAAAACAAGGGTGGACGATTTCTACAGATAATATCACTAATGGATTATTGAATGTTGTAAAAAACACAAACCTTCGTGGTCGTTGGGATATTCTTGGTCATTATCCGCTTATTGTTGCTGATACGGCGCATAATCCCCATGGTTTAGCAGAAGTTTCGAAACAAATTAATGAACAACCATATAATCAATTGCATTTAGTTTTGGGATTTGTCAACGATAAAGATGTTTTGTCAATTCTTCAGTTTTTTCCAAAAAAGGCAACTTATTATTTTTGTCAACCAAATGTTCCACGGAAATATGATATTGATGAGCTGTATCAAATAATTCCAGAAGATATAGAGGACAAACATTTTTTCGATTCTGTAGAAAAAGCATTGCTTGCAGCCAAAAATAATGCTTCTGTGAATGATATGATTTATATAGGAGGGAGTACATTCGTTGTCGCTGAAGTGATATAACATTTTATACTTTAACAATTTTTAATTAATAATTTTTCCATTTAATGTTTGATTTAAATAAAATTAATAAAATCTTATTCATTTTTTTTTAAACAAAACGTGTAAATGTTTGTAAAACAGATTATATTTGTAATGATTTAGTTAATTAAAAATTTATGAAAAAATGTTTACTTATCATAGTATTTGGAGTTTTTGCTTCTCTTACTTATGCACAAGTAGGTATTGGAACAGAGAATCCAAAAGCTACTTTAGATGTGACAGCAGTTAATGCAACAGGAACATCTACAGACGTTCAAGGCGTTTTAATTCCGAGAGTTGATAGAGAAAGAGCTCAATCAATGAAAGATGTTGAAAAATCTACAATGATTTATGTTAATGATGTTTCGACAGGAACTAACACCGGAACAGCGATAGATATTAATACAGAAGGTTTTTATTATTATAACGGTATAATTTGGGTTAAGTTAGCTTCATCAACAAGCGCTTCAACCCAATTTTTTTATATGCCATCTATTGTCATTAATACTTCTGTAACAGCAACTGGTTTAAAGAGAAAATTGCATGCAGAATATGTGGCTCCATTTAATGGAAAAACATTTATAATGGATAATGATGGAGGAACTGTGGATGTTAATACACCAAGTCCCAAATTTA
>NZ_CALGVK010000105.1:0-2160 GCF_937930195.1 uncultured Empedobacter sp. | reverse complement strand
TTAAAAAAAGTCGTGATTTATATTTCAATGAATTAAATAATTTACGTCCATTAGTCAATGAAATTTTAAATTCTATTACTACTAAATCTGGACTGATGGGAACGAAAGTAGAAACAAATATTTCACCAGAAAGATTAACTGAACTAAAACAATTAATCAATAAATAATGTATATCAATTTTACTCCACATAAAGCAAACGTGAATAATTCAAACGCTTCTTCTTGTGCGAATATTTTTGAATATTTAGAAAAAGAAGAACAAGGATTTGTTCAAGAGGAATCTATTTTCAAAGATGAAAATAAAGAATCAATTGGTTTTTTTGATCAACAAAATATCAATATTCCTAAAGATACAGTGATTGAAAATATTGATAATAATAGAGGTAAAAGAGGAATAAAAGAATCAAACTTTTACATGATAAATATTTCTCCTTCTTATTTAGAACAGAAACATCTTTTAAAAAGAATTGATCAGTTTTTAGAGGATAAAATGAAGAATGAAAAAATCAAATTATCTGACAAAGATTTAGCAAATGTACGTGATGTTATGATGCGTGATATGCTTATGAATTATAGTAGAGAGGTCATGAAAGAATATGCTAAAAACTTTGATCGTGAAATTAATGGAAAGAAAATTACTGATGAAAATTTAATGTATTACGGTCGAGTTGAAACGCAACGTACGTACAATTTTAAAGACAGTCAAGTTTTAGTAAATAAAAAACTTTTTAAAAAAATTGAGAAGACCAAAGATGTAAATCGAATAAAAATTTTACAAGAATCTTTATATAAAGATTATTTCTCTGGAGAAGTAATCAAAGAAGGAGTTGCTAAAGGAGGAGTTAATTATCATGTGCATATTGTTGTTTCTCGACATGATAGAACGAATGATCCTCGCAGTAAAATAAGTTTGTCACCAATGAGTAAATATCGTGAACAAAACTCGCAACTCAATAATCAAAAGAATAAAACAATAGGTTTTAACAGAGATGCTTTTTTTCAAAATGCTGAAAAAACTTTTGATGATTTTTTTAATTATAATCGAGATTATTCTAAATCGTATGAAGCGATGAAGAAAAATGCTAATACAAAAGGATTCCGAGAAAATAATAAAAATGGAATTGTAAAAAATGTGAAAAAAGAATTGAGTAGGTATGTAGGAATACCTATTTCAAATCCATCACATATATTGAAAATGCAGCTGTCACAAAATTTAGGAATGAATATTCCTACGCATTTGAGTATACCAACTAATCCAGCACAGTTAACACTCAAAGTCGCCAAAACTGTAGCTAAAACTATTGAAAAAGGTTACGGAATGTAAATTACTATTGCTATGAATTTATTTGCTGAATTAACTACCGAAAACAAATTAATCGTTTTAATAATGATCTCAGTTTCATTACTTGGCTTTATTTTGCTTTTTCGTAAAGTAATGATAAATCGGATTATTGGAATCTTAATTACCATTGGAATTATAAGTCTATACTTTTATTTTTTTAAAGGAAATAATCTGTTTATCGCTTTATTATTAACTCCTCCGTTTATAATTGGCTTATTGGTTTCATTTTTTAAATCAAAACCGAAAGAACCAAATCCTAAAGAAGTTCATTTCCCTACAAATAGAAAAAATATTTTTATTCCCAATGTAAATACAGGTGTGTTTATCGTGGCAGGTGCAGGGTCTGGAAAAACAGAAAGTCCTATCTATTATTTAATGAAACATTTTGCTGAACATCAGTTTACAGGAGTAATCTATGATTATAAAAATGGAGAGCTTTCTGAAATTGCTTTCGGACTTTTTGGCGATCGTTTAAAACCAATTGCATTACATAATGTGAATTATTCTTATCGAATCAATCCGATGGCTCCACATTACATCGAAAACGAAGTAGATATTGAAAATATTTCAAAATCTATTTTAGTGAATCTGAAAGGCAAGGATGAAAAGGAGGATTTCTTTTATTCAGCCGGTGCAGGGCTATTTGCGGCCATTATTTTGAAACTTCGCACGTATCACCCAGATATGTGTACTTTACCACATGCAGTGGCGTTTTTTTTAAGTTTAGAAGAGTTATTAAATGCACAGGATGAAGATAATCCACAACCTTTCAAACCATTAGTAGATTGGTTAAAAACCGACCCAAGAGTTATGAGCCA
>NZ_CALGVK010000104.1:0-27148 GCF_937930195.1 uncultured Empedobacter sp. | reverse complement strand
ATGTATCGCGGAAGTATTACGCAATCGGGTAAGATAACTATCGAAATTTATCAATAAATTTGAAACTCATTTTTATAATTAAAAGAAAAACAATAATGATAAAACAAATTTTGCTTACAGCTACAATTGCACTTTCTAATGTTGCAACAGCTCAAGTAACATCAATGATTAATGATCAAAATGTAGATGCTTCCACTAAAGTTTATGGAATGGCTCCTTTGAATGATGAATCCAAAGCCTATGAGAAATTTAACTTTATGTTAGAAAATTCAGCTGCAATTCAGTTAGCAAAATCTCTTCTTGAATACGGGTATCAATCATCAACTTTTCAAGCGCAAGAGAATGGGCTGATGATCTACATGGTGAAAGATAAAAAAATTGTTGATCAATGGTTAGTGAATCCAGCTTTATACAACACTTTTCACGATGGAATTCCATATTCTTATGATGCAGATAAATTAGCAGTTCTTGCAGAAAAGTATCCGTTAATTTATAAAGAAGAAAAGCGACAATATAAAAACGAAAAAGAATATCAAAAACAACGTCCAGCTTTATTTGCAGATCCTTATAATTTGATTGTTACTGAACCTGATTTTACATACGAAGGTTATTTTGAAGTTCAGTTTCCTGTTAACGAACAATTCAAAACGCCAGAAAATGCAATCGAATATTTAAAACCGATAGTAGAAAAATCAACAAAAAAGAAGTTTGATATTAATTATTCTTTATCAGAAAAAAATATTTTAGATCGCACGCAGTTTACGATGACAGTTGCGGGTGAAGAAAATATCTATAAAAAAATGAAATTAGATCAGTTGCAAAAAGGAGATTGGCAGTCATTAAGTTATGAGGCGGTTATTTTAAGAAAGGCGAATTAATCATAATGAAAAGGTTCTTGAATTCTCAAGAACCTTTTTTTATGTACAAAAGATTCGTATTTTCAGTTTTTAACCAAAAGAATATGAACTCTAATTTTTATAAAATTTTACAAAATTCGAAAGAAAATCAATCTATTATCGCCATATACAATGATCCAGAAGGAGATAATTTTTGGGCAGGTTATATTTTAGATTTTAATGATGAATTTTTTACGATGCAACATATTTCGAAGTTCGGTAAAAAAGATGGAATTTTAATTGAACCTTATTTCAAAATTAGCCGAATTGATGTCGATGATTATTGTAAATGTTTAAATTATTTGAAGGAGCATCATACCGATTTGGATGAAGAAAATACCGTGACATTTTCAGCAACAAGCGAAGATAATTGGATGAATCAAATTTTAGGAGAAATTTGTAATCAAACAGAATACGTTTCGCGATTACAATTTAACAACAATAGTCGTTTTTCAGGCTTTGTCCGAAATTTAACAGAAGATGATTTTGAGCTGAAATGTATCGGTTCTGAAGGAACAGATGAGGGGTCATTGTATTTTCAGATTGATGATATCTCATCTATTCGAGTTAATGATTTAGAAGCTCGCAGACGTTTATTTTTATATAATTATCGTCGTTCTATCGATTTTTTTGATGAATAAATCAATAAACCTTCTGCTTTGTTAAATAATGAATGATTAGGTATAAAATTTGATTAGATTTTGCTGAAAAAAATCGTTTTTTATAAAGTTCACAAGAGCTTACTTTTGCACTATAATAAAAATCTACTTATGAAATATACTTCTGCAACAGAAGCAGTGAAAGAAATAAAATCTGGTGATCGTGTTTACGTTCATGCAGCAGCTGCTACACCAACAATTTTGGTGACAGAATTATCGAAGAGGGCACATGAATTGAGAGATGTAGAGTTTTGTCATATTTATACGACAGGTGCAGCAGAATATGCAAATCCTGCTTATAGAGATTCTTTTTTTGTCAATTCTTTTTTTTTAGGAGCCAATGTTCGTCACACCATAAAAGAAGGGAATGGTTCTTATTTGCCAATTTCTTTTAGTGAAATGGCAAAAGTGATTAAAACGGAACTTACGATTGATGTTGTACTGATTCAGATTTCTGAACCTGATGCCCACGGATTTTGTTCTTTGGGAACGTCTGTCGAGAACATTAAAGCAGCCATAGAAACATCTCGTGTGGTTATTGCGCAAGTGAATAAACATATGCCAAGAACATTTGGTGATGGGATTATTCATATATCAAAAATCACCCATTTAGTAGAGCATCATCAATTATTAGATGTTTTGGATAACGGAAATATAACGACAGAAGAAGCCAGAATAGGAAGTTATATTGCTGAATTGATTGAAGATAAAAGTTGTTTGCAATTAGGGATTGGTTCTATTCCAAATGCAGTTTTAAATAATTTGAAGAATCATAAAGGTTTAGGAATTCATACTGAGTTATTTTCAGATGGAATTGTTCCTTTAGTAAAATCTGGTGTAATTACAGGTGAATATAAAAAATTGTTGAAAGGGAAAATTGTATCAACTTTGGTACATGGTTCTCAATTGTTATATGATTTTATTGATGATAACCCAGCAATAGAAATGCGTGATGCATCTTTTACAAATGATCCAATCAAAATTAGCCAGAACAACCGAATGGTTTCGATTAATTCCGCTATCGAAGTTGATGTAACTGGACAAGTAAGTGCTGATTCAATCGGAACAAAAATATTTTCTGGTGTAGGAGGGCAAGTTGATTTTATTTATGGATCTTCTTTAAGTAAAGGAGGGAAATCAATTATTGCCTTAACATCAACAACAGTTAAAGGAGCAAATAAAATTGTTCCATTTCTGAAACATGGAGCAGGAGTAGTAACAACAAGAGCTCACGTAAACTACGTTGTAACAGAATATGGAGTAGCAAATTTATTTGGAAAAAATATTAAACAACGTGTAAAAGCAATGGTAGAAATTGCGCATCCAAATTTTAGAGAACAAATAGAAAGAGAATATTATGAAGCGCTTTCTAATTAAACTTTAGAAAAATCAATAAAGCCTTCTAATCAGAAGGCTTTATTGATTTCAGATTAAAAAATATTTAATTTTATCCGTTTACAGCTTCAACGTTATCCACAACGTCAGGCATCATTTGTTTTAAAATTCCTTCGATACCATTTTTAAGTGTTGCTGTAGAAGAAGGACAGCCCGAACAAGCGCCTTGTAACAACATTTTAGCAGTACGTGTTTCTTCATCAAACTCAATTAATTCGATATTACCACCGTCATTTGCTACAGCAGGTTGAACATATTCGTCTAAAATAGCTTTGATTTGTTGTTCAACAGAAGAAAATTCTTCAGCAGATTTTACAACAATATGATCTGGTACTTCTGTTGTGAATTCATAAAATTCATCAAAAACAGGACCTCCAGCTTGTAAATAGTTTGTGATAAACGAGCGAACATCCATTGCCCAAAGCGACCAATCTTCTGATTCGTTTTTCGTTAAAGAAACATAATTATCAACAATAAATACTTCCTCTACAAAAGGATATTCTTTGTAAATCGCAACAGCTAAAGGAACTCCAGCAGCTTTTTCTTTCGATTTTATTTCGATGATTTCTGGAGCTAACATAGAATTTGAAACAAATTTCATTGCCGCAGGATTTGGCGTCATTTCTGCATAAATAGAAATGGGAGCCTTTTTCATCGGCATTAAAATTGCGTTTTCTTCTAAATGTTCATTGATAATTTCTTTCAAATCTTCTGTAACATCAGCCCAATCAACTGCATCTATTTTTTCTATCGCGACAAAATTTGCAGTGATAAATATTTTTTGAATAAATGGTATAGTCAATAAAACTTGCGCTAAAGGAGATTCGGTAGCTGTAGATTCTTTATCGAATTCAACGCCACCTTGTGTTAAAGTCTCGTCACAAACAAACTTCATCACATTATTATTTGGTGTAATTTCTTCGTATACTCTCATAATAGTACAAAAATACACTATAAAAATGTATCTTTATCATAAGAATTATAGATTTTGTTATGGCAATAATTAAAGAATTAAATGGACATGCACCAAAGTTCGGTAAAAACTGCTTTTTAGCGGATAACGCAGTGGTTGTAGGTGAGGTAGAAATGGGCGATGATTGCTCAATTTGGTTTTCTGCTGTGGTACGTGGAGATGTTCATTTTATAAAAATGGGTAATAAAGTGAATATTCAAGATAACGCTACGATACATGCCACGTATCAAAAATCTCCGACGATTATAGGGAATAATGTTTCGATTGGACATAATGCAATCGTGCATGGATGTACTATTCATGACAATGTTTTGATTGGAATGGGAGCAATTGTGATGGATGATTGTATTGTAGAGTCTAATTCGTTGATAGCAGCGGGAGCTATTTTAACCAAAGGTACACATGTTAAAGAAGGTGAGTTATGGGCTGGAATTCCTGCAAAAAAAGTAAAAGATGTCCCGAAAGAATTAAAAGAAGGCGAAATTGAACGTATTGCAAATAATTATTTGATGTATAGTAGTTGGTATAAATAAAAAATTGTCAAAAAAAAGTAGTCTTTATCGGGCTACTTTTTCTATTTTAATTAGATTGTTGGTAAAGATAAGTGAGGTGATTTTCAGTTCGATAAATAAAAGTTTGAAAATCTTTATTAGTTATAGTTCTGTGAAAAATTAGTGCTACGTGGTGATATGTCTATTTTCCTATTTTGATGATTTTCTAATGTAATGCAATAATTAAAATCACGCCTTTAGCAGAATTTTTTTATTTATAATTGTTAATTATCTGTACAATTTCGTCCAAACCATCTGTTAAAGCAGCAGGACCAGGTT
Source organism: uncultured Empedobacter sp. (assembly GCF_937930195.1). Taxonomy (NCBI): domain Bacteria; kingdom Pseudomonadati; phylum Bacteroidota; class Flavobacteriia; order Flavobacteriales; family Weeksellaceae; genus Empedobacter; species uncultured Empedobacter sp. The sequence goes on along the minus strand of NZ_CALGVK010000104.1, from coordinate 22,395 downwards.
GCAAAATCAACTCAGATTTTATTTCATATAAATGATTATTCTGCACAGCTTTTATTTTTTCGAAACCTATTCGTTGTTCTACTTTTTCGGGTTTAAACATCTTACCACACCAAGACCCAATAATAATTTCAGGATTTCGTTCAATCACTTGTTTATCCAATAAAATTCGATCTTTTGCTAATGCTTTATTTTTAAGTTCAGGAAAAGCTAATTTTCCACCAGCAATTTCTATCAAATCATTTACCCAAGCACTTCCAGAAATAATTGGCTCGTCCCATTCTTCGAAGAAAACAGTTGGTTGATAGGGAAGAAGAGAAGCTTGTTTTTTTATTGTTTCGATTCGTTTTTCATACGATTCAACTAATTTTATTCCTTTGTCTTGACAACCAATTAATGAAGTAAATTGAAGAATCATATTTAAAATTTCTTCAACTGTTCGGTGGTTAAAAATTAAAACATTAATTCCTCTTCGAATTAATTCAGCAGCAATATCTGCTTGTAAATCTGAATATCCAATAACTAAATCAGGCTTAAGTTCAATAATTTCTTCAAATTTTGCATCTAAAAAAGTTGAAACTTTTGGTTTTTCTTTTCGTGCTTGTGGTGGTCGATAAGTAAAGCCGCTAATACCCACCAAACGATGTTGTTCGTTAATAGTATACAAAATTTCGGTTCCTTCTTCTGTTAAGCAAACAATGCGTTGAGGGTATCGATTTATAAACATTCGTTTTTTTATAAATATAAGTAGAGAATTTGAATATTTACAAATTGATTATAATAGTAGCAATTAGATAGAATTTATAAATTTTTGATTCGATTTTAATAAAAATGAAATTATTTGCTTCTTGATTAAATAAAAATCATTTAAATTTTTATCGTCTTTTTTAAAAAAATTTAAGAAAATGAAGATCGTTAATTATTAATTTAAACTTTTTTATCATTTTTTTTTAAGGATTTCTAAAAAATAATAGTGTCTTAATTACACTATTAATAAAATCATTCATTTTTTTGAAAAATATGATATTTTTATTTTTCAACATATTATTTTAGATAAAGTTAAGGTTTTGTGTTTTGAAAATATTTAATCATAACTATTGTAAAATTAACACCTAATTATTATATCATGAAGAAAAATATTTTGGCCATTAGCATTTTATTAACCATTGGATTATCGCATACAAAAGCGCAATATGCTTCGGAGTATGATGGAGGTTTAGTGGTTAAACTGAATCCAGAAGGAAACAAATATGTTCGCTTTATTTTATGGGGACAAACTTGGTTTCAGGATTACGAAGGAAAACATGCGAATGATGGATTTTCGATTAAAAGAGCTCGTGTCTTGGCTTATTCACAAATTAATGATCGTTTTATGATCTTAACTCATTTTGGTGCAAATGGAATTTACGACAATAATCTTTCTCCAGTTGGAAAGAGTTCTGATGTTTCATTTTTTTTACACGAAATGTTTTTACAATATAAAGTCACAAATAACTTAGCGTTAGGGGCAGGAGTACATAATTTTGGAGGGATTTCTCGAGGTAATGCTCAAGGATCTATTAATATGTTAATGTTAGATAATAATCGCGCAGATTGGGCTACACTTGGTTTGTCAGATCAATTTTCAAATCATTTAGGGGTTTTTGCAAAAGGACGTGTAGGAAAATTAAATTACCGTTTAGCATTAAGCGATGCAATTACAAATACGTTGGATGGAAATTCGAATTCAATTTTAGAGAATGGACAAGAAAAATACTTAGGTAAAGCTTTACTTGGTGAAGGGAAATATGCTGTTTCAGGTTATTTTGATTATCAATTTCTTGATCAAGAATCGAATGCATTACCTTATCGTGTAGGAACTTATTTAGGAACAAAAAAAGTGTTTAATATTGGAGCAGGATTTTTTAATCAAAGTAATGCAATTGTAAAAAAAGAGCATGATAATTTGATAGGAGAAAATGTTACACATCTTGCAGTTGATGCTTTTTATGATGCGCCAATTGGACAATCTTCTTCTATTACTGCTTATACAAAATATCAATATTCTGATATGGGAGATGCTTATGTTCAGGGGAATGTTGTAGGTGATGGTAGTCAATTCTCTGGTCATGTTGGTTATCTTTTACCTAAAAATATTAAAGAAGGAGAGGGGAAATTTCGCAATAGAATTCAACCTTATGTAGGGTATTCATATCGAGATTTTAAAGGGTTAGTAAAACCTGCAAATGAATTTAAAATTGGTGGCAATTGGTACATCGATGGGCAGAATGCAAAAATATCAGTTGAATACCAAAAATCTTTCGATCAACCAAAACATATGGATGATATGATCACACTACAAGCAATGATATTATTATAAAATAACACTATAACTATAATTAACACAAAAAAAAACAAAATTTATGAGTGAAACAACAAGTAAAAAAACAATCTGGAAAGTGATTGGAGCTTCCTCTATGGGAACTTTGATCGAATGGTATGATTTCTTTATTTTTGGAAGTCTTGCAGTTGTTATTTCCACAAAATTTTTCCCTGCAGAAAATCCTACCGCAGCCTTTCTTTCTACTCTTGCAACATTTGCAGCTGGTTTTGTAGTTCGTCCATTTGGAGCCTTATTTTTTGGTAGATTAGGAGATATAATTGGTCGAAAATATACCTTTATGGCAACTCTAATTTTGATGGGAGGTGCTACTTTCTTGATTGGTTGTATACCTTCTTATGAAACAATAGGTTTTCTTGCACCATTATTGGTTTTAATATTACGTTTATTACAAGGTTTGGCTTTAGGTGGTGAGTATGGTGGTGCTGCGACATATGTAGCCGAACATGCTCCAGATGGACAAAGAGGTTATTGGACTTCTTGGATACAGACAACTGCTACAATTGGTTTGTTTGTATCGCTATTGGTTATTTTATTAACTAAATCAGTTCTTTCTGAAGAACAGTTTGATTTATGGGGATGGAGGGTGCCATTTGTTTTATCTATTTTTATGGTATATGTTTCTTATATAATCCGAAAAAATATGGACGAGTCTCCTGCTTTTAAAAAGGCAAAAGATGAAGGAACGACATCTAAAAATCCTTTGAAAGAATCATTTGGTAACCGCTATAATATGAAATTCGTACTATTAGCTCTTTTTGGTGCGGTAATGGGACAAGGTGTTGTTTGGTATACGGGACAATTTTATTCGATGAGCTATATGAAAACTGTTATGAATGTAGATTCAAATCAAGTTGATTCATTGTTAGGAATAGCATTGTTATTTGGAACTCCTTTTTTTGTTGTATTTGGTTGGTTAAGTGATAAGGTAGGTCGAAAATGGGTGATGTTAATAGGGATGATTTTAGCTGTCTTTTCGTATCGTCCAATTTACGAATCAATGTATCAAACTTCTAATTTAGAAAATAAACAAGAAATAGTAGCAGATACAAAGCACGAAGCAGAAATGAAAGTGAATGGCGAAGTTACGGATTCTATTTATACTCTTAATCAGTCGTTTACAGATGGCACAACGTATAAACAAGTGACTATACGTCATTTAGAAAATGGACAAGCGAAGATTGTAGATGGTAAAGTAAGTGAAATTGTAAAAAGAACAACGCATATTACAAGCGGTAATAAATGGAAATTAATTGGTTTAATTTGGATACAAATCGTGTTTATTACAATGGTATATGGACCTATAGCAGCATTTTTAGTAGAAATGTTTCCAGTCAAAATTCGTTATACATCAATGTCGTTGCCTTATCATGTCGGAAATGGAATATTTGGTGGTTTATTACCCGCAGTTTCTACGTATTTAGTTACAAATGCAAAGAACAATGGTGATCCTCAATTTTATTTAGAAGGACTTTGGTATCCTATTGGTATTGCTGCAGTATGTTTTATAATTGGAGCAATTTATATTAGTAACAAAGATAGAAATGTGAATTAAAAAAAAATACAAAATGGAAATACTTAAAAAAATATTAGGAATTGTATGGATCGCGTTATCACTCGTTGTGGCATACTTTTGTATTATGGAATTTGGAATTCCAAAATTAACATCAGGTTCTCAAGATGATTTGGTTTTTGGAATTATTATACTCTTTGTTTTGACTCCAATTATAGTTTTTGGAATGGCTTTATTTGGCTATTATGCATTAATTGGAGAATATAGTGAGGAAAAACTATAAGTTAATAAAGTCAGGTAACTTACCTGACTTTTTTATTAAAATTTATTTGTAGCTGTCCGTTTTCCATGATAGAAAAGAATCGTCCAATGTTTTTTCTTAGCTTCAACTTCCCAACGCAAACGATCTTCCATTGCTTTTATACCATCAATATCATTTTTGAAAGCTGCATGATATCTAAGATAATTTAATTGAGGTAAATTATCAGCTCCATAAAAAACAGTTTCATCATTTTCTTTAATCCAGAAAACTTGTTGAAAAGGAACATGTCCACCTGTGAGTTCAAATTCAACTTGATTTGATATTTGACCTTGATTTTCATTCATCCAAATAATGTTCTTGAATGATTTTAGTTTTTCTAAACGTTCGTAATTATACGAATTATTTGTTTGAGAAATTGCGTAATCATATTCACGTTGTTGAATGTAAATAAGAGCATTCGGAAAATTACATACAAATTGTTCACCAACCCAATTTCCTAATCCATTTGCATGGTCTTTATGCAGGTGTGAAATCAATACTTTTGTAATTTGATTGGGCTCAATATGATGTTCGCGCAACTTCCTAAGTACAATAGGTTCGCAATCTATTTCTCCTCCAAAACCTGTATCAATCAAAATATTATCGTCTGCAACCTGAACCAAAAAAGGACGAACGTTTAAATAATAACCACTTTCTGGTTTGCCCTCGATTATATCTTGACTTTTAAATTGAAATTCCTTATTTTCATCTACATGATAAACTCCTTCAAATAGTGGAATAACTTTCATTTTTTTAAAACTTTTTACAAAGGTATTTGTTTAAATTATCACCACAAAAAAGGCTTCCAAAACGGAAGCCTTAAGCGATATGATTGTTGTAATTTATTTTACAATTGTCATTTCATCAACAATATGTTTTGCTCCAGCAAATTTATCAACAACCCATAAAACATAACGAATATCTACAGATATCGTACGTTGTAATTTAGGATCGAAAATAACATCACCAGCCATTGCTTCGATGTTTCCATCAAATGCAATACCGATTAATTCACCTTTCCCATTCATTACTGGAGAACCTGAGTTACCTCCTGTAATATCATTGTTTGATAAGAAGTTTACGTGTAAGTATCCGTCTTTATCCGCATATTGTCCATAATCTTTAGCTTTAGCCAAATCTAATAAACGTTGTGGATTTTCGAATTCTTCGTCACCAGGGATGTGTTTTGCAACTGTACCTTCTAAAGTTGTAAAGTAGTTAGATGCAACGTCTGGTTGACGTTTTGGATTTGTACTTTTTGGTAAATTTTGGATAGATCCGTACGTTAAACGTAACGTAGAGTTTGCATCAGGATATAAGATATTTCCGATTTTAGACTCACGTAAACCTTTTACCAATAAACGGAAGTTTTTAGAATAAACATCATTTAATTTCGCTTGCTCATCTGTTTGCTTAGAAGCTCTTTCTACTAAAGCGTTTGATAAAACATATAATGGATCTTTTTTCAATACTTCTACATCTGGAGAGATTAAGAAATTCTCAACTTGTTTTTGATCAGCGAAGAAACTTCTTTCAACAGCATCGTTTACAAAAGCAGTAAAATTGTTGTTATTTTGTTTTGCTAAATCAGCAACATAAGGTGCTAATCCCGCTTCATTTGCTTTAGAAGTATAAAGATTTAATTGAGCAGCCAATAAATCTTTTTCTAAAGGCAAGTACATTTTTTCATAGTATGCATTGATCGCATTCTGAATACGAGGGCGCATTTCATTGCGTTTTGCATCATTTGCAGCCGCATAATTTTCTAACGCTTTACCGATAGAGTATGGTGCACTTGCTAAAGTAGAATAGCGTAATAAAATATTGATGTAATTGTTATGACGAGCATCTAAATTTGTTTTCGCATAATAATCATTCAAATTAGAAACAACATTACCATATTCAGCTTTGTTAGCTCCTTTTTGAGCCCATTTATTGAATTTTTCTTCTTCTTTTGTTTTTTTCGCAACTGTTCCATGAAGTTTTAATGCTTCAATCATACCATCACGGTTTTTCCAATAGTTCGCAACTCCAGCATATTTAGATGCATAATCAATATTAACTTTTTGATTTTGATCCATATATTTTTTCATTTGATCCATTGTTACTTTTGAAGCTTCTACCCATGCAGGATAAGCGAACTCAACATTTTGAGCTACACCTTGAGCTGGCATCCAACGGTTTGTACGACCTGGATAACCCAAAATCATAGCAAAATCATCTGGTTGGTAACCTTTTAAAGATACAGGTAAATGATGTTTTGGTTGTAATGGCTTGTTTGAAGTAGAGTAAGCCGCAGGATTTCCATCTTTGTCACCATATACACGGAACATTGCAAAATCTCCTGTGTGACGAGGCCATTCCCAGTTGTCTGTGTCTCCACCAAATTTACCAATAGAGCTTGGAGGTGTTCCTACTAAACGTACATCTTCATAATCTTGGTAAACGAAGTAGTAATATTCGTTTCCTTGGAAGAATGAACGAACAGAAACAACATATTTCCCATTTTCGCTGTTTTCTTTTTCAATTTTAGCAATCTCTTGGTTAATTGCTTTTTCACGATCTAACTCAGACATTTTATCGTTCACAACACCTAAAATACGTTTAGAAACATCATCCATACGAACGAAAAAACGTACTTTTAAGTTTTTTGGTTTTAACTCAGCAGCTTTATCCTTAGCCCAAAAACCATCTTTTAAATAATCGTGTTCAGGAGCAGATAATTCAGCAATTGCACCATAACCACAATGGTGGTTTGTCAAAACTAAACCTTGACCAGATACCATTTCAGCAGTACATCCACCACCAAATTGAACAATAGCATCTTTTAAAGAGTTGTTGTTGATACTATAGATTTCTTCTGAAGTTAATTGTAACCCTTGTTTTTGCATATCACGGTGATTCAGACGTTCGATGAACATCAAAAACCACATTCCTTCGTCAGCTTTCACTTTAAAAGGAAAAAGCATAACCACTAAGAGAGTGGATAATAAAAATTTTTTCATTATTTGTTAGTCTTCAATTTTACGAAATGCTAAAATAATTGATTATCTGTAGTTGTCCTAATCTTTGTTAATTTAATCATCTTTTATTGTGGTTTTTTGAATAAATAATAGATTAATTAATTATATAGGTAATAAAAAAGCCACTGTAAAGTGGCTTTTGATCTATTTTAATATCTTAAACTAAATGTTTTTTGAATTTGCACAGCTGTAATCAACTGGACCATCATTTGGAATTTCTTTTAAAATCTCCAATAAATACTTCCAGAATTTTTGAACTGATACGATTTCAACTCTTTCATCAGGTGAATGTGCTCCCGAAATATTTGGACCAAATGAAATCATATCCAAACCAGGATAATTTGTACCAATAATCCCACATTCTAATCCAGCATGACATGCCACAACTTTTGGTTCTTCACCATTTTGTTTGATATAAATTTCTTTTAAAACTTCTAAAATTTCTGAATGAGTATTGGCTTTCCAACCAGGATATGAGCCAGAAAAATTGACATCAAAACCTCCTAATTCGAATCCAGCTTTTAAGGTTTGAGCCAATGCTTCTTTACCTGATTCTACAGAAGAACGAGTTAAACATAAAATACGAATATTACCCTCGATAATTTCTACGCGTGCAACATTATTAGATGTTTCGACTAAACCTTCAACGTCTGGACTCATTCTGTAAACACCATTGAAAGCAGCCATCACAGTTTGGATAAAAACTTTAGATTCTTGCGCTGACATTGCAGAAGTAGTATCAGTAGACTCTAAGGTAATCACCATTTTAGGCTCTTTTGTTTCGTATTCTTCGATGATTTCGGCTCTTAAAGTTTCGTATGCAGCCTTGAAAGCATCTACTTTGTCTGTAGGAATTACAATTGTCGCCCATGATTCGCGAGGAATAGCGTTACGTAAACTTCCACCTTCCATATGCGCAATTTGTAAACCAAACTCGGTTCCAGCATTTAACAAACGAGCAATTAATTTGTTTGAATTTCCTAAACCTTCGTGAATTTGCATTCCAGAGTGCCCTCCGTTCAAACCTTTTAAAGTTAAAGTAAAAGCGGTTCCGTTTGCTGTTTCAGCAGTATATGATTTTGTAGCGGTTACATCAACTCCACCAGCACAACCAATGTCTAATTCATCATCTTCTTCTGTATCTAAATTCAACAAAATTTTACCAGATAAAAAACCAGCTTTCAATCCTAAAGCACCTGTCATGCCCGTTTCTTCGTCAATTGTAAAGAATGCTTCAATAGCTGGATGAGGAATATCTTTCGATTCTAAAATAGACATAATTGTCGCAACTCCAATTCCATTATCTGCACCTAAAGTTGTACCGTTTGCCGTTACAAACTTCTCGTCTTCAATGTACATTTCGATTCCTTGTGTGTCGAAATCAAATTCTACATCGTTATTTTTTTGACAAACCATATCCAAGTGCGATTGCATCACAACTGTTTTACGGTCTTCCATTCCTGGATAAGCTGCTTTTTTGATTAAAACATTTCCTACTTCGTCCGTTTCGACAGGTAAACCTAAATCTTCACCAAATTTGATGATGAACTGACGTACTTTTTCTTCTTTTTTAGAAGGTCTTGGAACTGAGTTCAATGCTGAGAAGTTTTTCCAGATTGCTTTTGGTTCCAAATTAAGAATATCGTTATTCATTGTTCGTTTTTTTATTGTTCTCCAAAGTTACGGAATTGAGACAATATAGTTTTATGAAAGAAGTTTTAAATTTATTTTATAAAGTTAACGTTGCATCAATCATTCATTTTATACTATTTTTTATAATGGTCAGAAGCTTGATTTGATTAGTAAAAACACTAAAATAAAAGTATAACAAAGGCAAGTTTATAACTATTGGTAAGTAGGGCGCAAATAAGTTTTGCCTTGCTGTTACACAACAAGAAGCTTCTCATTACACAACGAGAAGCTTCCTTTTTTATTATTATATAATAGTTTTTAATTATCTTGTCGAAGGCATTGGCGATTCTTTGTCTACAACTGGTCTATTTTCAGCATTTGCTAAAATCCAAATTGTATTGAACGCTAATTTTGTGCGACGCGTCAACAAATCATATTCAATTTTATCTGGTGTATCGCCTGGTTTGTGGTAATCATCGTGAACGCCATTAAAAAAGAATACAGACGGTATGTTATGTTTTGCAAAATTATAATGGTCAGAACGGTAATAGAAACGATTTGGATCGTCTGGTGTATTGTAGCGCATATCCAAATTAATTCCTAAACCTTCGTTTGCTGCTAAAACAGCTTTGTGCAAATCTGACGATAGCATTTCAGAACCAATTACATACACAAAATCTCTTGTTTTCTCATTATGCTCATAATCTACACGACCAATCATATCAATATTAACATTTGCAATCGTGTTTTCTAAAGGATAAATTGGGTGATCTGAATAATATTTAGAACCTAACAATCCTTTTTCTTCACCTGAAACATGCAACAAAAGAACCGAACGTTTTGGACGAATTCCTTTCTTCTCAGCTTCGCGGAAAATACGACCAATTTCCATCACAGCAACAGTTCCAGAACCATCATCATCAGCACCAGGATATAATTTTCCATCTTTAATTCCGTCGTGATCATAATGTGCAGAAATAACAACGATTTCTTCTGGCTTTTCAGCTCCTTCGATGAATCCCATTACATTACGCATTTGACCTTTTACACGATTAAAAGTTCCAGCAGGAATAATTTGGAAATAATTATTATTTGGTCCATTAATTCCTAATTCTTTGTAATAATTCGAAATATAATTCCCCGCTTTTATTTCTCCTTCAGTTCCTGCATTTCTACCTTCCATATCAGGAGCAGCAATGATGTATAACTGTTTTTTTAGTTCGGCTTCAGAAACTTTATCTGTATATTTTACCAGACTTTTTTGGTATTTCTCTTGTGAAATTGGTTTTGTAGAATCACAACTTACTAACGTCGCCGCTATAGCAATTGCAAATAAAAATTGTTTCATGTAAATTTTTTGAATTAAATTTAAAATTAATCTAACCAAGCAGAATAAAAAAGAAAATCTGAATAAAAAACCAATATTTATACGGATTCTATCCGTTTTTGGGTTTGTCTTTTTTATATTTGCCCGTTTTTAAATAAATTATGTCACAATTATTCAGAAAAAAATCTGTAGAATCTATTTTAGCAGAATCAGCGAAGAATACTGCTACAATGAAAAGAACCTTAGGTGTTCGAGATTTAACAGGTTTTGGTATCGCCGCAATTGTTGGAGCTGGTATTTTTAGTACCATTGGTCGAGCAAGCTACGAAGGCGGTCCAGCAGTTATCTTCTTATTTATATTTACGGCTATTGCATGTGGTTTTACTGCTTTTGCCTATGCCGAATTTGCTTCATTAGTTCCAGTTTCCGGAAGTGCTTACACATATAGCTATGTTGCGTTTGGTGAGTTGTTTGCTTGGGTAATTGGTTGGGCATTGATTATGGAATATGCAATTGGAAATATTGTACTCGCCATCTCGTGGAGTGATTATTTTACCACCTTGCTCTCCGGATTGGGAATACATTTACCTGAATGGATGACAATGGACTACTTTACAGCAAAAGAAGGTTTTGAATTTGTTTCGAATGAATTGGCAAAAGGTAAAACTTTAGAAGGGATAGCAAATTCAGCTTATGCACAAGAAATTCCAAAATATTTAGCATTTAAAGATGCTCCTTATTTAGGATTTAACATGGTAGTGGATATTCCTGCATTAGTCATCACTTTTTTGATTACTGCCTTGGTCTATCGTGGAATTAACGAATCTCGAAAAGCAAGTAATGCAATGGTTGTTTTAAAATTAGCTGTTGTCTTATTAGTGATTGTTGTTGGAGCTTTTTATGTGAATCCAGATAATTGGGATCCATTCGCACCAAATGGAATAGGAGGTGTTTTAGCTGGTGTTTCATCTGTTTTCTATGCCTATATTGGGTTTGATGCGATTAGTACGACTGCGGAAGAGTGTAAAGATCCGAAACGAGATTTACCTCGTGGTATTTTTGCTTCAATTATTATTTGTACCATTTTATATGTGTTGATCGCCTTGGTGATTACAGGAATGGTGCATTATTCTGAATTAAATGTTGGTGATCCATTAGCTTATGTTTTTGATAAAATTAAAGACCTAAAATGGCTCGCCGGAATTATTGCTTTTTCAGCTGTGGTAGCAATGGCGAGTGTGTTTATCGTATTTCAAATTGGACAACCACGTATTTGGATGACAATGTCCAGAGATGGTTTATTACCAAAGAAATTTTCTACCATTCACCCAAAATTTAAAACACCATCTTTTGCAACAATTTTCACAGGATTTGTAGTTGGTGTTCCAATTTTGTTTACAGATTTAGAGTTGGTTGTAGACGCCTGTTCGATCGGAACTTTATTTGCTTTTGTTTTAGTTTGTGCTGCTGTTTTAAAGATGGATGCAGATCCAAATGCAATAAGAGGTAATTTCAAAACACCTTTTATAGATGCTAAATTTGTTATGCCAATTGTTACGGCCGTGATTGTATTTTTATGCGCAACGACATTCAAGGAAGACACAGTTAGTTTCTTTACAAATGAACCACAAGTTATGCCTATTGAGCAATTTGTTGGTTCGTTAACACCAAAGGAATTAAAAGATTCTTATTCAACAATTAATAGTTTGACTGGAGATGAGGTAGAATATTTGGATGATTATTTAGCGAGTTTATCAGCAGAAGAATACAAATCTACAATTGAAAAATTACCTGTTTACGAAGAAAAGAAAATGGAGAAAGGTTGGGATGTTTTTAAACACAAAATTCCAATGGTGATTTTCTTATTCATTTATGTTTTTATGGTCATCCGAACGTTTTTCAAAAGAACTTCTATCATTCCATTAGCAGGTATGTTGTGTTGTTTTTATATGATGGCGCAGTTAGGGTTAAAAAACTGGATGATTTTCTTGGTGTGGATTGCAATAGGTTTAACAATTTATTTTACTTACGGTTATAAACATAGTAAGTTGAAAAACCAGAAATCATAATTTGATAAAAGCGATTCAATCTTGAATCGTTTTTTTTATTGAATTTATTTGCTCAAAAAAGTTAGATAACTTCTTTATTTCGACTCAAAACTTTACCTTTGTTCAATAAATTTGACGACAAATGTTTAGAACTCATACTTGTGGTGAATTAACACAAGCCAACATTAATGAAAAAGTTACGTTAAGCGGTTGGGTATCAACTTTACGTGATAAAGGTTTTATGATGTGGATCGATTTACGTGACCGTTACGGAATCACTCAAATCATCTTAGACGAAGAACGTTCTTCAAAAGAATTATTTGAAACTGCTCGTCAGTTAGGACGCGAGTTCGTAATTCAAGTAACAGGAACAGTGATCGAAAGAGCTTCAAAAAATCCAAATATTCCAACAGGAAATATCGAAATTTTAGCAGAAAATATCACGATTTTAAATGAATCTGCATTACCTCCATTCACGATTGAAGATAATACGGATGGTGGAGAAGATATTCGTATGAAATATCGTTATTTGGATATTCGTCGTAATCCAGTTAAAAATAAATTAATCTTCCGTTCTAAAGTTGCTCAGGAAGTTCGTAAATATTTAGATGCGCAAGATTTTGTTGAAGTTGAAACACCAGTTTTGATTAAATCTACACCAGAAGGTGCACGTGATTTTGTTGTACCATCTCGTATGAATCCAGGTGAATTTTACGCATTGCCACAATCTCCTCAAACGTTCAAACAATTGTTAATGGTAGGAGGTTTAGATAAATATTTCCAAATTGTTAAATGTTTCCGTGACGAAGATTTACGTGCAGACCGTCAACCAGAATTTACTCAAATTGACTGTGAAATGTCATTCGTTGAGCAAGAAGATATTATGAATGTTTTTGAAGGTTTAGCCAAACATTTATTACATACCTTCAAAGGTTTAGAATTTGGAGAATTTCCGCGTATGACATTTGCTGATGCAATGCGTCGTTATGGAAATGATAAACCTGATATCCGTTTCGGAATGGAATTCGGAGAAATTACTGATTTAGCAAAAGGTCATGATTTCAAAATCTTTGATGAGCAAGAATTAATCGTGGGTATCGCTGCCGAAGGATGTAATTCTTATACACGTAAAGAGATTGATAAGTTAATCGAGTGGGTAAAACGTCCACAAGTTGGCGCAACTGGTTTAGTTTGGGTACGTTACAATGAAGATGGAACATTCAAGTCTTCTGTTGATAAATTTTATTCGCAAGAAGATTTATCCGCTTGGGCTGAACGAATGAATGCAAAACCAGGCGATTTAATGTTAGTGATGTCTGGAAATGCAAACAAAGTTCGTGCGCAATTATCTGCTTTACGTATGGAAATTGCTGAACGTTTAGGATTACGTAATCCAGATGTTTTTGCACCTTTATGGGTTGTCGATTTCCCTTTATTAGAATGGGATGAGGAATCTGAACGTTACCACGCCATGCATCACCCATTTACTTCTCCTAAACCAGAAGATATGGATTTGATTGCTACTAATCCAGGAGAAGTGCGTGCAAATGCCTATGATTTAGTGCTAAATGGTAATGAAATTGGTGGAGGTTCTATCCGTATTTTTGATAAAGAAGTACAAGCAAGAATGTTCGAATTATTAGGATTTACACCTGAACAAGCAGAAGCTCAATTTGGATTCTTAATGAATGCTTTCAAATATGGAGCGCCACCTCATGGAGGTTTAGCATTTGGATTTGACCGTTTTGTATCAATCTTAGATGGATCAGAAACAATTCGTGATTATATTGCGTTCCCGAAAAATAATTCAGGTCGTGATGTGATGATTGATGCACCATCTCCAATTGATCAAACTCAAATGGACGAATTAAATATCACATCTACTTTTACACACAAGTAATTAGAGAATATCAGTATAAAAAAAGGTCTAAAATGTTTACATTTTAGACCTTTTTTATTGAAAATTTAAAAACAATTTAATTTATGTTAATGATGAAATTTTTATTTAAAATAGTCGAATTTATACTCTTTATCGATTTTGAAAAAGCTAATATTTTATCAATTGTTAATTGAGAGGGCTCAATATTTTCAGAGTATAATTCTATCATTTTTAAACTTATTTATTCTAAAAACGCTAAATAGATAAGTTTATTTTTTAATCAACTGTTAAAATAATGTTATTATTATCAATCACTTTTCTTAAGTTAATAATCGCATATCGCATTCTTCCTAATGCCGTATTGATACTTACATCTGTTTCCTCTGCAATTTCTTTAAAACTAAGTTCTTTAAAAATCCTTAATTCTAAAACTTCTCTCTGGTCTTCTGGTAATTGAGTAACTAAATTTCTTAAGTCATTTTCAATTTGAGATTTAATAAGTTTAGTTTCAGAGCATTCATCACAAATTCCAATGAAATCAAAAATATTATAATCTTCATTGTATCCTACAGTTTCACTAACAGTCGGCATTCTTTTGTTTGATCGAAAATAGTCAATAGTTAAATTGTGAGCAATACGCATAACCCAAGGCAAAAACTTACCTTCTTCGTTGTATCGTCCTCCTTTTAATGTAAGGATAACCTTGATAAAAGTGTCCTGAAATATATCTTCAGTTATATCCTTATCTAAGACTTTGGAGTATATAAAACTATAGATTCTTCCTTTGTATTTCTCTATCAATGTTTCTAAAGCATTTTCGTTACCTCTCAAATAATCTTGGATTAATAAAGAGTCGTCTTCATAGTTCATAATAGTAAATGTTAATTTTAAAGTAGAGTTAAATCTATAGGCTGTAATTTTTTTGTTTATCCAAATATAGTTAAACAAAAAAATCTTACAAGTTTTTTAACATAATTATTCTTAAAATAAATTAATAAATTCTTAAAAAAATAAATAATTGTTAATTTTTGTATTAATTCTTAATAATTAAGTAGTATTAATAAGAATATTGTAATGCTTTAAAATTCTGATGTATAAAATTAATTTAAGGAAATAAAAACCTTATGAACTTTTTTCTGTGTGTTAACATTTTTTATAGATTTAGAATAAGCCAATAGTTTATCTATGGTTGATTTTTTAGGACCAGAAAATTCAATTTCTTTTTTCATATTAATGTTTA
Organism: uncultured Empedobacter sp.; assembly: GCF_937930195.1. Taxonomy (NCBI): domain Bacteria; kingdom Pseudomonadati; phylum Bacteroidota; class Flavobacteriia; order Flavobacteriales; family Weeksellaceae; genus Empedobacter; species uncultured Empedobacter sp. Next base: position 7,055 of record NZ_CALGVK010000104.1, on the reverse strand, counting down.
GTATATCCAAAATCAAATATTAAACCATAAAATACGAATAGAATGTGAAAAAATAAAAAGTCTTCTCAAAAAAGAGAAGACTTTAAAAATAAAGTATTTAAGCTTTTAAATTTTTGCCATATGTTGAATCAAATCAACAACTTTGTTTGAGTAACCAATTTCGTTATCATACCAAGCAACTAATTTAACAAAAGTTGGATTTAACATAATTCCTGCTCCCGCATCGAAAACACAAGTTCTTGTATCTCCTACGAAATCTTGAGAAACCAAAGGTTCGTCAGTGTATCCTAAAATACCTTTCAGTTCTCCTTCAGCTGCTTCTTGCATTACTTTTTTGATTTCGTCATAATTAGTTTCTTTTGCTAATTTAACTGTTAAATCAACTACGGAAACATTAACTGTAGGTACTCGAAAAGACATTCCTGTTAATTTCCCGTTTAATTCTGGAATTACTTTTCCTACGGCTTTTGCTGCTCCAGTTGAAGAAGGAATAATATTAACCATTGCACTTCTACCACCTCTCCAATCTTTATTAGATGGACCATCGACAGTTTTTTGTGTTGCTGTAGTTGCGTGGACAGTTGTCATTAAAGCTTCAACGATTCCAAATTTTTCATGTACAACTTTAGCTAATGGTGCTAAGCAATTTGTAGTACAAGATGCATTCGAAACAATGGTATCAGCTGCAGTAACATCTTTATGGTTAACTCCCATTACAAACATTGGTGTATCATCTTTAGAAGGTCCAGTTAAAACGACTTTTTTGGCTCCAGCTTCGATGTGTTTACCTGCTGTTTCTTTAGTTAAAAACAAACCTGTGGCTTCTACGACAATATCAGCACCAACTTCGTCCCATTTTAAGTTAGCTGGATCTTTTTCAGCTGTAACTCTTATGGTTTGTCCATTGACAATTAAATTTCCGTTTTCGACTTTAATTTCTCCGTCAAATTTTCCGTGAACAGAGTCGTACTTTAGCATATAAGCTAAATAATCAACGTCTACTAAATCGTTAATTCCTACGATTTCAATATCTTCTCTTTCAATCGCAACCCCAAAAACAAGGCTACCTATTCTTCCGAATCCGTTGATTCCAATTTTAATTTTTGACATAGTATATATAATTTCCCTTTATATTTTTATTTATAGATTAGATGGCTAATATATTTGCAACTTTTATCAATTCCATATCGATTTCGTTGTGTTTTTTAATAGCTTCAGCAATAGGAGTGAAGACCACTTTATTGGAACGAATACCCGCCATTAAGTTAGATTGATCTTGTAAAAGACCTTCAACAGCAGCAATTCCCAAACGACTTGCCAACACACGATCATGACATGATGGTGATCCTCCACGTTGAATATGTCCTAATACTGTAACGCGAATATCATATTCGGGATGTTTCGATTGAACTTGTTTCGCTAATTCATAAACTCCACCTAATTTTTCGCCTTCTGCTACCACAACGATACTTGATTTTTTTCCAGATTTTTCTGAACGTTCTAACGATGAGCATAATTCTTCTACACTATCACGTTGTTCAGGAATCAAAATATCTTGTGCTCCCGAAGCAATTCCACTATTTAATGCAATAAAACCTGCATCACGTCCCATCACTTCTACAAAAAATACACGATCATGCGACGTTGCAGTATCTCTTAATTTATCAATCGCATCAATTACAGTATTCAACGCTGTGTCATAACCAATTGTAAAGTCTGTTCCAAAGATATCGTTGTCAATAGTACCAGGAATTCCAATAAACGGAACCTCAAACTCTTTGTGAAAGATATTTGCTCCAGTAAAAGATCCATCACCACCAATTATGACAAGTGCATCTATGTTGTTTTTTTTGAGATGCTCATAGGCTTTTTGACGACCTTCCATAGTTTTGAATTCAGCTGAACGAGCAGTTTTAAGAATTGTACCACCTTGATTAATAATATTTTTAACTGAACGAGGTCCAAGTTCTATCATATCATTGTTAATCAAGCCTTCAAATCCTTGACGAATGCCAACAGATGTAATGTTGTAATATTTGCATGCTCTAACTACGGCACGTAAGGCAGCATTCATTCCGGGCGCATCACCTCCAGAGGTTAATACACCGATTTTTTTTATACTATTTTTCACGTTTTTCCCTTATTAAATCAAATATAATAAAAAAAACAGAATATTATTGTAACAGGTAATTGTTAAAGATAAACTAATCTTCGTCGACGGGTTTTAAAATACCATCGGCAAAATCTCGTTGAAGAATGACAGCGATATATAAATCTTCACGAGTACGTTTAGGATCAAAGGTTTGTTTTAAATCGATGTTAAATGCTCCACTTGCAGCTTGGTACAGAAAAGCATTTAATCCTCCACGTAATTCTTTAATAATATCGTAAGTTGTTTTGTCCGTTTCTTTGTAAATTAATTTCGTTAAAATTTGACCTCGAGAACTTGACATATTTTTTAATTGATTCTCAAACTGATCTGCTAAATCTTTTTGTCTCGTTTTAATAAAACGTTTTTTATCTCGTCTTTTATCCATTGTTTGAATGGTATCAGAAACATAATTATATTCTCTAACAGCTGTTCTTACATAGGGCCAAACATCACGCACGCGCTTTCTTAGCCATATATAATATTTTTTTTCTAAATCTGATTTTAAATGAACAGAATAAAAACTTGATTCATTTAAATGTATAGTATCGAAAGGACTAAAAGTTAATTCATCAATATTTATCGAGTCATTTTTGATTTCTTGAGATGGGCTTTTACCACCTAAATCTAAGCCGAAAATTTGGGCATTTAGATGTGAAAATCCCAAAAAAGTGAGCATTAATGTTATGTGATAGATGTAAAATTTCATGTGTGAATTAGTTCAAAAATTGTTCCTAAAATTAGTACATTTGTTAGATAAATAAACTAAAATGAGTACAAATAATTTGTTTGATCAACAATCGTTAGATTTTTTGTCTAAATATTTAAATATTGCTTCACCAACAGGTTTTGAAAGTGAAGGGCAAAAAGTTTGGATGGATTATATTAAACCTTATGTAGACGAAGTAAAAACAGACAATTACGGTTCTGCATATGGTGTGATTAACCCCGACGCGAAATATAAAGTAGTGATTGAAGCACATGCTGATGAGATTTCTTGGTTTGTAAATTACATTTCTGATGATGGATTGATTTATGTTATTCGTAATGGAGGTTCAGATCATATGATTGCACCATCAAAGGTGGTGAATATTCATACCAAAAAAGGAATTGTAAAAGGAGTTTTTGGTTGGCCAGCAATTCACTTACGTCAAGCAGGTAAAGATGAAGCGCCAACGCCAGATAAAATTTGGATCGATACAGGTTGTACATCCAAAGAAGAAGTGCTAGAACTTGGAATTCACGTTGGTTGTGTCATTACATATCCAGATGAGTTTTTTACCTTAAATGACCGTTATTTCGTTTGCCGCGCCATTGATAATAGAATGGGAGGGTTTATGATTGCAGAGGTTGCACGTAAATTAGCCGAAAATAAAGATCAATTAGATTTTGGTTTATATGTTGTAAATGCTGTACAAGAAGAAGTAGGATTGCGTGGAGCAGAAATGATTACACAAACAATCAAACCAAATGTAGCAATAATAACAGATGTAACGCATGATACGACGACTCCTATGATTACAAAATCGAAAGAAGGAGAGCAAAAATGTGGCGATGGACCAGTTGTATATTATGCTCCAGCAGTTCAAAATAATGTGCGTGAATTGATTATTGATGCAGCTGAAAAAAATAATATTCCTTTTCAAAGAGCTGCAAGTTCTCGCGTAACAGGAACGGATACAGATGCATTTGCATATAGCAATGGTGGTGTTCCTTCTGCACTAATTTCGTTGCCCTTGCGTTATATGCATACAACTGTTGAAATGGTTCATCAAGCTGATGTGAAAAATGTAATCGAATTGATTTACGAATCGGTTAAAACAATTAAAAACGAACAAAGTTTTAAATATCACACTGTTTAAGAATTGAATAGATGTTATAAAAGCCGCTTAATAGCGGCTTTTATCATTTCTTACAACAATCCAAATTGTTTGAAATGATGCGTGTAATGTTTTTTATGAAACGTTTTCCAATCTTCGTATCCAATTTCGGCTAAAACAGGATTTGTAATTTTAGCATCTGGATTATTTTCGAAATAGGTGTTAAATTTATCTATTTCTTCTTCTAATTTTTCGATAGAAGCTTCTAAAGAAGGATAACGTAAATCCAATAAACCTTCCATTCCATTTGCTTTAATTCCTTTTTGCATTTCTTGATCAGACTCTAATAAGAACGCTTTATATTGTGGAATTTGTTCAACAGGAATTCTACAAGGCACACTTAAACCTCCATTTGATAGTTTAGTTGTTACAATTAAATGTTCAACCATGTGTTGAGGAGTCATAATTCCCCATTCAGGTTGTTGATCAATTTTTAAAGTTTTTAATTTTGAAATTAAATTCTCTTTATCGTCAAAATTTAGAAACATATTGTTTATTTTTATATATGCTGTAAGTTAATTTATTTTGATCAAAAAGTACTATTAATTAACGAGTATTTGGACAAATAAAACGAAGCATTATTTTTTATAAAACAACTAACCTATGATTTATGAAATTATTGATACCAACACTTATTTGTTTAATAGCTATAAGTTCATGTGTTTCACAGAAAAATCAGCATATTAACGAACATATTCTTACGCTAAAAAATAGTTATTGTAAGGCACCCCACAAGTATAATTACGAAAAAGAATTGCCTTCCTACAACGCCGATTCTATTCTTTTAGCTAATGCTGATTTGAGAAATGATTTTTCAGAGCAAAGTATTTTAATTCTAAATGCACTTAATTCGTTAGACGAAGTAAAAACTATCAATGAATTGAAAAAAGATAATTCGCTCGAATCGAGAGTGAAAATTTTAGAACTTAAAAACTCGATTAATAATAAAATTACAATTGCATTAACAGAATTAGACGCTGTTGCAGCAGAATTTGATTGCGAAGGCGAACGGGTTGAACAAATGGCGAGTTATTTGCAAAATATGAATGATAATCGAAATAATAAATTAGTAATCTATTCTATTGTTGCTGGTGCAGCGGCCTCTGTTGCAAGTGGAATTATAAAAAGTGATAGCTGGGGAAGCGCAGTAGATATTGGTGGAGGTGTTTTGGGTGCTGGTTTGGGGTTTGCAACACTTAATCCGAAAGGGAAAAAAATAGAATTTATACATCAACGAAATTTATTGCGTGATATTTGGACACAAAAGTTAGAATCAGAAAATTTCCCACCATTTGTTTGGTACATGTACACCGAGAAAAAGTTTTCTAATCACACAGATGGAAAATCAATCATAGGAAATATAAAAGGTCGCTGGTTAGAATTTAATTTTGAAAACAATATGCAAGAAGCCAATCAATCTGTGAATTTCGGGATTGGTGGGACTTACACCGCACAAGAATTGTATAATCGATCACGAATGCTTAATCAAATGCAATCTGCAACACGAACAATTAATCAAAATATTAATTATTTATTGTTAGATTTAGATAAATTAGTCATGTATTAAAAACAGCAAATGATCAATATTCAACCACATTTAGAAAATGATTTAATTCGATTAGAACCTTTAAAATCTAGTGATTTTGAAGAGGTTTATGCTGCGGCTTCAGATCCAAAAATTTGGGAACAACATCCCAATAAAAATCGTTGGAAACGAGATGTTTTTATGATTTTTTTTGAAGGTGCAATTCAAAGCAAGGGCGCTTTCAAAGTAATAGATAAGCAATCAAATCTTGTTGTTGGAAGTACTCGTTTCTATGATTATGATGAAAAAGATGTTTCTATATTAATTGGTTATACGTTTTATTCCACTAATTGTTGGGGAAAAGGCTATAATCCGTCAGTAAAAAAAATGATGTTCGATTATATTTTTCAATTTGTGGACAAAGTTTATTTGCATGTTGGTGCAGAGAACAAACGTTCTCAGGTTGCAGTAGAACGATTAGGTTGTAGAAAAGTAAAAACAGAAGAAATAACTTATTTTGGAGAAGAACCAAAATTAAATTTTATTTACCAACTTGATAAAGATGAGTGGTTTAAGTGATTTTTAGATCATATAACTATTAGGCAAGAGAATAGTTCTGTCTTTTTTTTGAAAAAAAATAATATTTATGATTATTGTTTTTTTAATTAAATCTACATTTACTGCTGTTTTCATAATAATGAATGAGTAGTATTACATTAAACCCAATTTATGAAAAGATTATTGATGACTTATCAAATCAAAAATACTCTATTTCAGACTTTTTTTTCTCAGAAGAAGAAACTAAACAACTTCGCGAAGCCATAATTCGTAAAGAAGATAAACAAAATTTTCATCAAGCAGCCATTGGAAGTTCGGTTAACGAACAGATTGTAAAATCAATTAGAGGTGATAAAATTAAATGGATTGATGAAGAAAATAAATCGCACACAGAAGAAATTTTCTTTCAGAAAATAAATGATTTCATTGACTATCTCAACTTAACATGCTATATGGGCATTGAGGAAAGTGAATTTCATTATGCTGTTTATCCCGAAGGGACATTTTATCAAAAACATGTTGATGCTTTCAAGAATGATGATAGACGCACACTTTCTATTGTGTTGTATTTGAATGATGAAGAATGGAAAGATGAATTTGGAGGACAATTGACTTTGCATTTGTCAGATGAAAATACGGTAGAAAAAGAATTAGATATTTTACCTCTAGCTGGTCGTTTGGCTGTTTTTGATAGTAAAAGTATTCCGCACGAAGTAAAAACCGTCCATCGACCAAGATATAGTATTACAGGTTGGTTGAAAACTAGAGGGAATATTTTGACGTATTTGTAACAAAATCTGTAGTCGGTTCGAGATTTCAATCTCTATTCACAATAGATAAATATTAGCATCAATTTGAACGATTTAAACAATAAAAACAAAGCCAACCATTGTAGACTGCACCCAAAAGTTTGGACAGATTAAAAATTAATAATTATAAAAAT